>NZ_JBEXSD010000024.1:0-73583 GCF_040613495.1 Nocardioides sp. NPDC006273
GTTGCCGTTCGAGGTGCTGTTCGTGCTGGTGAACCTGCCGTTCTTCGGGCTCGCGCTCTCCAAGAAGGGTGTCAGCCGCGGCCTCGGGGTCGAGGTAGGTGCCGCCGGCGACGACCGGCTTCAGTGACTCGTCGAGCTCGTAGATCAGTGGCTGGCCCGTGGGGATGTTGAGCTTGGCGATCGCGGCCTCGGAGACGTTGTCCAGGTGCTTGACCAGCGCGCGCAGGCTGTTGCCGTGGGCGGTGACCAGGACCGTCTTGCCGGTCTTCAGGTCGGGCACGATGGCGGAGTCCCAGTAGGGGAGCATCCGGGCGACGACGTCCTTGAGGCACTCGGTGGTGGGCACCTCGATGTCGGCGTAGCGCGGGTCATCGGCCTGGGAGAACTCGGAGTCGGGCTCGATCGGCGGCGGTGGGACGTCGTAGGAGCGGCGCCAGAGCTGGAACTGCTCCTCGCCGAACTTCTTCAGCGTCTCGGACTTGTTCTTGCCCTGAAGTGCGCCGTAGTGACGCTCGTTCAGGCGCCAGTCGCGGCGCACCGGGATCCAGTGGCGGTCGGCGACGTCGAGGGCGATGTTGGCGGTGGTGATCGCGCGGCGCAGCAGGCTCGTGTGGACCAGGTCGGGAAGGATCCCGGCCTCGGCGAGCAGCCTGCCGCCGCCCGCGGCCTCGTCCCGGCCCTTGTCGGTGAGGTCTACGTCGACCCAGCCGGTGGATAGGTTGAGCGCGTTCCACTCGCTCTGGCCGTGGCGCAGGAGGACGAGCTTGTAGGTCATCAGTGGGCTTCCTCGGCGCCGGCGAGGGCAGCCGGGGGGAACTCACAGGAGTAGGGGTCCTCGGAGATCGAGCCGTGCTCACCCTCGGCGGCGTGCTCGCCCTCGGTCGCGGTGTCGGCCGGCAGGGTCGAGGCCTCCTCGGATCCTTCGGCCCCGGCCTCGCCGGAAGCCTCCTCGCCGGAAGCCTCCTCGCCGGAAGCGCCCTCGGACTCCTGAGCCTGCGCGTTCTTGCCCTTCTTCGCGGGCTTCTCGGTCTCGCCTGCGGCGGCGACGACCTCGGCGTACGGACCGCACTGGGTGACCACCGGGACCGCGACGGTCTTCTCCTCGCCCTCGGAGAAGGTGAAGGTCATCGGGATGCTGTCGCCGGGCTTGAAGTCGCCGGTGACCGGGATGCCGCCGGTGGCCGGGTCAGCCAGGTTGATGATGCCGCGGGTGGGCAGCTCGATCGGCGTGAACGACTCGGGCGTGACCGTCTCGGTGGCCTCGGGCGCCGTCTCGATCGAGGTGACCGACGGCAGCGGCTTGCCGGCGACCGCCGGGTTGATCGCCGGGTCGAGCGAGAAGGTGCCGACCAGGACGCCGGAGCCCTCCTGCGCGGTCACGATGCGGGCTGCGTTGATCCGGACGGCGCCGTCGAGCGTCGTGCCGCCGTGGATGATCTCGTTGGGCCGGTCGGTCGCGTAGTCGAAGCTGCTGCAGGCGGTGAGCGCCGGAAGGGCGAGAGCCACGAGGGCGCCCGTCACTGCGAGCCGCTTCTGCATAACCTTGGTCGTCACGCGCGACACTCTATCCGCCCGATCCGGCGATCTCAGAAAAGGGTCAGGCTCGCAGGTCAGACACCGCTCACGCACGCAGTCCGACTACGCTCGCGACGTACAGCATCGCGCCGACCACGACGGCGAGGTAGACCAGGGTGACGAGGAGGAGCTTCCCGGCTCCCAGCTTCAGGCCGGCCTTGAGGGGCAGGTACGTCCAGCCGTCCGCGTTGTCGGCGACCAGGCCCCAAAGAGCGGTCAGGAAATGTACGCCGAGACCCAGCGCCGCGGCGAGCGCGACCATCGCCCAGTGGGGCGGTCCGCCCGCGGCCTCGCCGGCCCAGCCCGCGTACGACAGGTATCCGGGGTAGCAGGCGAAGGCGGCGGCCCACGGGACCCAGGAGAGCAGGCCCTTGCGCAGCAGTACGTTGGCGAGCATCCCGAACACCAGCGAGCCCAGGTAGAACAGCCCCGCGACGGTGCCCGAGGTGACCGAGAGCGGAATCACGAGAAGTACGCCGCAGCACAGCGCGAACCAGACGCCGCCCGGCTCGAGGCGGCCGTCGGAGATCGGTTTGCCCGCACGCTCGTGACGACGGTCGACGCCCTGGTCGACGAGGTCGTTGTGCCAGCCGAGGACGGCCTGGCCGACGAGGACGGTGACCGCGATCAGCGCGACCTCGCGAGTCGTCAGCCCGGCGATGACGGCAGCCCCTGAGAGGCCGATGGCGGTCAGCACCGCCTGGCGCGGGTGGGTGGAACGGATGAGGAGGAACGGGACCCAGTTGCCGACCTTGGCCATGACGCCTTCTCTGCCCGCCGAGGCATCGGGAACGGCGGACGCGCTGGCCTGCGTCCGTTCCGGGTCCTGATCCTGGGCGTGCGGCGACACGGTGAAGATGGTCTTGGGGGCGCTCTGCGATGCATTCGCCATGGCGGCAGTATCGGGCACTGTGTCAAGCCGCGCAGGACAACAGGCTGGCGACGCCGAGATTTCGGCCGGGTTTCGAAATCAGCCATGCTGCCACTCTTAGCCGACCTGCGCGCGCGGAACCACACAACTTGTCGATCTGTCAACCCCTCAATAATGCCCTGACCTGCATAAACACGGAATCCGAATTCTAAGATCCGTGGTAGACTTGGTTCCCTAGGAAGGGGTACCTAAAAATATGACTTTCACCGTCGGCGAGACCGTCGTATACCCGAACCATGGCGCGGCCGTCATCGAAGACATCGAGATGCGCACCATCAAGGGCGAGGAGCGGCAGTATCTGGTCCTCCGCATCATCGCTCAGCAGGACCTCGTAGTGCGTGTTCCGGCCAACAACCTCGAGCTCGTCGGAGTTCGAGACGTCGTAGACAAGGACGGGCTTGATCGGGTCTTCGAGGTGCTTCGTGCGGAGCACGTCGAAGAGCCGACCAACTGGTCGCGCCGTTACAAGGCAAATCTGGAGAAGCTGCACAGCGGCGATGTCATGAAGGTCGCCGAGGTCGTGCGTGACCTGTGGCGTCGTGAGCGTGACCGTGGCCTCTCCGCCGGGGAGAAGCGCATGCTCGCCAAGGCACGCCAGATCCTCGTATCGGAGCTCGCGCTGTGCGAGCACACCAACGAAGACAAGGCTGAAGTCCTCCTCGACGAGGTGCTGGCCAGCTGACGCTGGTCTCGGTCTGCGCGACAGGCTCCGGGTCATCCCGGGGCCTGTTTCGCGTTTTCGCGGGCTCTTCGCCGGGTTACCCGGCCGGCCGCTAGCGTGGCTGACATGGAGGATCCTTACGCCGACTACGACGAGATCGATGAGACAGCCGAGCTTCCGTCCGCCCTCGGGACGGTCGCCGAGGATGGACGCGGGTCGCTGCCGTTCGCGCTGATCCAAGGTGAGGCGCTGGTCGCCGCGGCGACCTGGTCCCTCGGGGAGTCCGGAGTGACCCCCGTCGACTTCACCGCATCCTGGGAAGGGATCGTGGCCGCCGAGGAGCCGTTGGTGCTCCACGACTCGCTGTGCCCGATGACCCCGCCGGCCTTCATCGTCCACTGCGTCTCGACCGCGCTCGAGCGTGAGGCGGTGGTGATCGGCGTACGCCCGGTCACCGACACGGTGAAGAAGCTCGCTGTCGAGGAGGGAGTGCCGGTGCTCGGCGAGACCGTCGACCGCGACGCGATGGTCTCGGTCACCTCGCCGATCGTGCTGCCGCCGGCCGTCGTCGCCTCGCTGGACGGCTGGCCGACCGGCGACTTCGCCGAGATCGCCGCCGAGCTGGCCAGCCGGTTCCCGGTCGTCTCGATCGAGGCCCCGCCGATCGGTCGCCGGGTGTCCTCGGAGGAGGACATCCGCCTGCTCGAGGGGCTCGTGCTCAGCTGAGCAGTGCCCTGGCCGCGCGGAGATCGTCGGCGAAGGTCACCTTGAGGTTCAGCTGAGTGCTGGGGACCGCGACGATGCGTACGCCGGGGGAGTAGCGCTCGAGGGTGGCGCCGGTGTCGGTGCCGTCGAAGCCGTCGGCCGCGGCCTGCGCATAGGCGGCCAGGAGATCGGCAGCCCGGAAGGCCTGCGGCGTCTGTACGCCGACGAGAGCACCGCGCACCGGCTGTAGGTCACGCGTCGAGAGGTGGGTGAGCGGGGCGGCGGGGATGGCGCCGCCGTGCTCACGGGCGGCGCCGATGACCGTGGTGTAGAGCTCGGGGGTGGCCAGCGGCCGGGCGGCGTCGTGGATCGCCACCACGTCGATCGAGCCGGCCTCGATGTCGGCTCGGAGCACTCCGAGCGCGACCTGCTCGGAGGCGTGGCGGGTCTCGCCGCCGGCGACCATCGCGACCTCGCGCTCACCGAGCAGGGGCTGAGCGACGGCCGCGACCGCCTCCTCGTCGCCACTGCGCACGACCAGGACGACGCGGTGCACGTCGGGCACCTCGAGAGCCGTCCGGAGCGAGAGGCCGAGGGCGGAGGAGGCCGGATCGTCGGACCCGTCGAGCGGGAGCAGCACCTTGTTGGTGGCGGCTCCGACGCGGGTGCCGGAGCCGGCGGCCAGGAGTACGAGAGCGGCAGGCACCCCAGGAGATTATCCGCTCCGCCGACAAGCTGGACCGATGGCCTGGGCGCTGGTGTTTACGCACCCGTTACAAACCGAAACAGGAGGCGGCCACCACGCGTCCTACGGTCGGATCCACCGAAGGGAGGACCGACGTATGTCGACGAAGCGGCTCGGGCCTGCGACGGCATGAGGGAGCGGATACCGCGGCATGAGGAGGGCGACTGGCAGCACGTCTGCCAGGTCGACGAGCTCGAGGTGAAGCGCGGCGCCACGGCGCTGGTCCACGGCCAGGCCGTCGCCATCTTCCGGATGCCCGACGACGTCGTCTACGCGCTGGGCAACCACGATCCGTTCGCCAAGGCGTCGGTGATCGCCAGGGGCATCGTCGGGGTGCGTGACGGGGTGCCGTTCGTGGCCTCGCCCGTCCATCGGCATGGGTTCGACCTGCGTACGGGACAGTGCCTGGACGACCCGCACGTGACCATCCCCGTCTACGAGGTCCGGGTCCTCGACGGCCTCGTCCAGGTCGGGCACCGGAAGACGACCTGACTGCGTCCGATCGGCCGGGGATCTGGGAGACTGCGGAGCGTGCAGCTTCCTCTGGTCGGCATCGGGACCGACGTACACAGCCTCGCCGACGGTGTCCCGATGCACGTGGCCGGCCTGGCCTTTCCCGACGAGAGCCAGGGGCTGGCCGGGCACTCCGACGGCGACGTCGCCGCCCACGCCTGCTGCGACGCGCTCTTCTCCGCGGCCGGTCTCGGCGACCTGGGTTCGAACTTCGGCACCTCCGAGCCCGAGTGGGCCGGGGCAGCCGGGGTCGTCCTGCTGGCGGAGGCCGCGCGCCGGGTCCGTGAGGCGGGCTTCGAGATCGGCAACATCGCGGTCCAGGTGATCGGCAACCGGCCCAAGATCGGTCCCAGGCGGGACGAGGCCAACCAAGCGCTCTCCACGGCGGCCGGCGCGTCAGTCACCGTGACGGCGACGACCACCGACGGACTCGGTCTCACCGGACGCGGCGAGGGCGTCGCGGCGATAGCTACCTCGCTCATCGCGCCACGCCGGTAGCGCAAACGCGAGGTGCCGACATGGCCCGATGAAATATCCACCGTTCGCTCGCTGGCGCTCGCTCACCGTGCGTCGCGATGGGTAGGGAACACCCGTACTTCCCTAGACTTGGAGCATGGCACTCAGGCTCTATGACTCGGCGACCCGTGAAGTACGTGACTTCACGCCCTTGCAGCCCGGCAAGGCGTCGCTCTATGTCTGTGGCCTGACTGTCCAGAGCGAGCCGCATGTCGGGCATGTGCGGAGCGGGGTCAACTTCGACGTGCTGCAGCGCTGGCTGCGGGCGTCGGGCTACGAGACCACGTTCATTCGCAACGTCACCGACATCGACGACAAGATCCTGGCGAAGTCAGCCGACCAGGGCCGCCCCTGGTACAACCTCGGCTACGAGATGCACCGCGAGCTCGACGCCGCCTACGCCTCGCTCAACGTCGCTCGGCCGACCTACGAGCCGCTGGCGACCGGCCACATCCCCGAGATCGTCGCGCTGATCGAGGAGCTGATCGCGAAGGGGCACGCCTACGCTGCCGAGGACGGCTCGGCCGACGTCTACTTCGACGTGCGCTCCTGGCCCACCTACGGGGAGCTGTCGGGACAGAAGGTCGACGACATGGAGGCCGCCGCCGACGCGGACCCGCGCGGCAAGCGCGACCCGCGTGACTTCGCGCTGTGGAAGGGCCGCAAGGTCTCCGAGCCGGAGACCGCCTCCTGGCCCTCGCCCTGGGGTCTGGGCCGGCCCGGCTGGCACATCGAGTGCTCGGCGATGGCCGGGAAATACCTCGGTCCCGCCTTCGACTTCCACGGTGGCGGTCTGGACCTGCGTTTCCCGCACCACGAGAACGAGCAGGCGCAGTCACGCGCCGCCGGCCGTCCGTTCGCGAGCTTCTGGCTGCACAACGCCTGGATCACCACCTCCGGCGAGAAGATGTCGAAGTCGCTGGGCAACTCGCTGGTCATCCCGGAGGTCCTGAAGCAGGTACGCGGCATCGAGCTGCGCTACTACCTGGTCGCGGCCCACTACCGCTCCCACGTCGAGTTCTCCTTCGAGGCCCTCCATGAGGCGGCCGCCGGGTTCCAGCGGATCGAAGGATTCCTGGAGCGCGCGGCGTCGGTCGTCGAAGAGATCCCGGCTGACGGCGTGCCCTGCGCCGACTTCGTCAACGCCATGGACGACGACCTCGGCACTCCCGCCGCCGTCGCCGCCTTGCACGAGACCGTCCGCGAGGGCAACAAGCTGCTCGCAGACGGCGACAGCCCGGCGCTGCGCGGGGTCACCGCGAGCGTCCGGGCGATGCTGGACATCCTCGGCCTCGACCCCGCCGACCCCGCGTGGGGGCCGGCGAGCGGCGAGGACGAGAAGTTGACCGGTGCGCTGGACGTACTGGTCCGCGGGGTCCTGGACGAGCGCGCGCAGGCGCGCGCCGCCAAGGACTGGGCCCGCGCTGATGCAATGCGAGACCGGCTCAAGGAAGCCGGGATCGAGATCGAGGACACCCCTGAGGGTCCGAAATGGAGCGTTAACTGATGGCAGGCAACTCCCAACGTCGCGGCGCGATCGCGAAGGGCCGTAAGAAGGGTGCCCAGGCCGGCACCGGCGGCAACCGGCGCAAGGGCCTGGAGGGCAAGGGTCCGACGCCGAAGGCGAAGGACCGGCCCTACCACAAGGCCCACAAGGCGGCTCAGGCCTCCGAGCAGCGCAACAAGGGCCCGCGCAAGCGAGCCGCCGGCGACGCCGAGTGGATCATCGGACGCAACTCCGTTGTGGAGGCGCTGCGCGAGGACGTACCGGTCAACGGTCTCTACGTCGCCGAGGGTGCCGAGCGCGACGGGCGGCTGCGCGAGGCGTTCCTGCTCGCCTCCGAGAAGGGCATCTCGCTGCTCGAGGTGACCAAGGTCGAGCTCGACCGGATGACCGGGTTCAACGGCCACCAGGGGCTCGCCGCGCGGATCCCCGCCTACGAGTACGCCCATGCCGACGACCTGCTCGACCGCGCTGCCGAGATCGGGGAGAAGCCGCTGATCGTGGTGCTCGACCAGATCACCGACCCGCGCAACCTGGGCGCCATCGTGCGTTCGGCCGCGGGCTTCGGCGCCCACGGCGTCGTGATCCCGGAGCGGCGTGCCGCCGGGATCACCGCCGCCGCCTGGAAGACGAGCGCCGGCGCCGCGTCCCGGATCCCGGTCGCCCAGACCGTCAACCTGACCCGTCAGCTCAAGGCCTACCAGGAGGCCGGCTGCATGGTGGTCGGGCTCGACATGGAGGGCGACATCACGCTGCCCGAGCTGGGCGCCCCCGACGGTCTCGCCGACGGCCCGCTGGTGATCGTCGTCGGTGCCGAGGGAGGCGGGCTCTCGCGTCTGGTCCAGGAGACCTGTGACCAGATAGTGTCGATCCCGATGGCCAACTCAGTCGAGTCCCTCAACGCCGGCGTCGCTGCGTCGGTCGTGCTCTACGCCGTCGCGGAGGCGCGGCGCTGATCTCTCGCCGAACTCTGCTCCGTGGCCTCGCCGTCTGGGCGGGGCTAGGTGCGTTGTGGCTCGTGCTCGCCGCGGTGGTGAGCACGTGGCTCTTCCTGTCCAGCGAGCGCCAGGTGGTCCTGGCCGGTCACGACTCGGTTCTGCGCCCGACGCTGTCGGGTAAGGCGATCATCCACACCGGACCGGTGCTTCCCGACGTACGGCTGGACGTCGGTGGCCCGGTCGGTGTCGAGGTCACCCTCGGGAAGACCGAGCTGAGGTCGATGGACGAGCTCTTCGAGCGCTACGCGGTGCTCGGCTCGGCGCCCGACGGCCAGCGTGCCGTCGTGGTGGAGAAGGTCGAGTCGATGCTCGTGGCGGCGGTGCTCCGTGGCGCCGCGATCTCCTTGACGATCGTCGCCGGCGTGGTGCTGATCTGGTGGCTGCCCGGTCCCTCACGCCGCGCTGACCTGCGCAGACGGATGTCCGCAGCGACCCGGACGAGACGCGGACTCACCACTGCCGGCGTCGGTGTGGTCACGGTGTCGCTGCTCGCGGCCGCGGTCTGGCAGCCCTGGGGCGAGCCCATGGCGCCCGCCTCGGACAAGGAGGCAGGCCCGGTGTCCGGTGACTGGACCCTGCTGGCCGACTTCCTCGGCCCGGAGATCCCGGTCCCCGACGATCTGGCCGGGGTGGAGGTCCGTGGCGACGCCTACGCCAACCAGACCCGCCGGCTGGTGGCCAGCGCCGTCGACACCTACAACTCCAGCCGGACCTTCTACAAGAAGGTGGTCGAGAAGGTCCCGGACCTGGCGCTGCGGAAGCCGGCCGAGGACGAGACCGTGGTGGCCCTGGTCTCCGACCGACACGACAACGTCGGTATGGACTCGGTGATGCGTGCGATCGCCGACGAGGGCGACGCGACCGGCATCCTCGGTGGCGGCGACGACACCTCGACCGGGTCCGACTGGGAGACCTTCTCCCTCGACTCCCTGACCGACGCGAGCGACGGCTTGGACAAGTGGGCGGTCACCGGCAACCACGACCACGGCCCGACGGTCGGCGACTACCTGGCCGACAAGGGCTGGACCATGCTCGAGGGCGAGGTCGTCGAGGGTCCCGGCGGCTCGACACTCCTCGGCGCCCCCGACCCCCGCACCAGCGGCCTCGGCAACTGGATCGACGAGAAGGGCGTCAGCCTCGAGGACGCCGGCTCCAAGCTGGCTGACATCGCCTGTGCCTCGAAGGAGGAGGGCGAACCGGTCGCGACCCTCCTCGTCCACGACCCGGCGCTGGGGCGCGAGACTCTGAGCCGGGGCTGCGCGACCCTCGTCGTCGGCGGCCACCGCCACGTGCACCACGGGCCGACCGAGGTGACCGGCGAGAACGGCGAGACCGGCTGGACCTACACCAACGGCACCACGGGCGGTGCTGCGTACGCCTTCGCGATGGGAAAGATCCGCCGCACCGCCGAGGTCACCCTGATCACCTACGCCGACGGGCTCCCCGTCGGCCTCCAGTCGGTCGAGCTGGAGACCAACGGGGCCCTCACCGCCCACGAGTACGTCCCGCTGGAACGTCCCGCCGAGAGTGAGTGAGGTCAGGCCTTGACCGGCTCACCCTTCGGGTCGTAGGTCTCCCAGTACGTCGCCCCGGTGATGCCGAGCGCCAGCGGGTCGAAGACCGGGTCGAGCCCCTGCTTCTTCTGCCGCTCGAAGTCGCGGAGCGCCGCGAACGCGGGCTGCTGGAGGACGAGGATCCCGAGGATGTTGAGCCATGCCATCAGGCCGACGCCGATGTCACCGAGCGTCCAGGCGCCGCTGGCCGTCGACACGCAGCCGTACGCGGACGCGACCAGGATGACGGCCTGCAGGCCCAGCGTGGTCGCCCGCCCGATGGTGACACCGCGCTGCCCGCCCAGCCGGACGGTTGCGAAGCGGCCGACGATGAAGCGCAGGTTCGTCTCGGCCATGTAGTAGTAGGCGACCATCGTCGTGAAGCAGAAGAACGCCAGCGAGACCGCGATGAAGGAGGCGCCGATCCCGGGGAACACGCTGTCGAAGGCCGACTGCGTGTAGGCCGGGCCGACCTCCGCGCCGGCGGCGAGGATGCCACCGTCAGCGAGCACATCACCGCTCTCGCTGCCGTTGTCGAAGACGCGGTAGGCACCGGTGGACAGGATCAGGAAACCCGTCGCTGTGCAGACGAACAGGGTGTCGACGTACACGGCGAAGGACTGGACCAGGCCCTGCTTCGCCGGGTGCGAGACCTCGGCCGCGGCAGCCGCGTGCGGCCCCGTGCCCTGCCCCGCCTCGTTGGAGTAGACGCCGCGCTTGACGCCCCACATCACGGCCAGGCCGAGCACCGCACCGAACGTGGAGTGGAGGCCGAAGGCGCTCGAGAAGACGTCGCTGAGGACCGCCGGGATCTTCTCGGCGTTGATGAACACGACGATCATGGCGACGATCACGTACGTCACTGCCATGAGCGGCACCACGAGCGTCGCGAAGGACGCGATCCGCTTGACGCCGCCGATCACGACGAACGCGAGGACGATGACCGTTCCGACCGCAACGGCCCACGACGGCACGTCCCAGGCGTTGCCCATCGCGGCGGTCATCGAGTTCGCCTGGACGCCCGGGAGGAGCACGCCGCACGCGAGCACGGTCACGGCCGCGAAGATGAACCCGTAGACGGTGAAGTAGCGGCGGGCGCGGGTGTGCGCGAAGGCCCGGCTGAAGTAGTAGGCAGGCCCACCGCGGTACTCACCGGTCAGCGGGTCGCGGGTCTTGTAGATCTGGCCCAGCGTGCTCTCCACGAAGGAGGTCGAGGCGCCGAGGAACGCGACCGCCCACATCCAGAACATCGCGCCGGGGCCACCGAACGCGATCGCGGTGGCGACACCGGCGATGTTGCCCGTCCCCACGCGTCCGGCCAGCGACATCGCGAGCGCCTGGAACGAGGAGACCCCGGAGGGCGACTTCTTCCCGCGTGCGAGGAGCCGGATCATCTCCGGAAAGTGCCTCACCTGGAGTAGCCGTGACCGCACGGAGAAGTACACCCCCGCGGCGAGACACAGGTACACCAGCCAGTTGCTCCAGATGACACCGTTGATGTCGCCCAAGAGGTCCGTCATCCGTCTTCCCTTCGTCTACAAGTCGCTCGGATGAAGGGAAACACTCTCAGACGCCCGCTACGCGAGTGTTCCCGAGGGGTTGCTTCTGGGCGAGTCGGGCAGTCGGCGGCCTGCCGGATACGCGCTTCGGCCGAAGACTGGCTACGATTGTCCCGCCGTCGCGGAGACGCACGGCATGCCGGTGTAGCTCAGTTGGTAGAGCGTTCGCCTTGTAAGCGAAATGTCGCGGGTTCGACTCCTGTCACCGGCTCCATCCCCTGATCAGCGGAGCTGAGTGACCTCGTACGTCGTCGGCGGGTCGGCGATGTCGTCCTGCGAGGCGATGAGCTCGAGCTCGCGGCGGCCGGACCTGAGGGTGCGGTCGAGGATGGCGAAGAGGGTGTTCGCGGTGCGGCCCAGCGCCGTGGGGGTCGAGCCGGTCGACAGCAAGTGGGAGAGGTAGACCGCCGCGGTGACGTCACCCCCACCGTTGGGGGAGATCGGGAGCAGGGGAGTCGTGACCGACCAGGCGCCCTCGTCGGAGACCGCGATCAGGTCGAGGTGGGTCGGGTCGCCGGTGATCACCGAGGTCACGAGCACATTGGTAGGACCTGACTCGCGGACGACGTCGACGGCGGCGAGCACCTCCTCGACGGTGTTCGTGGACTCCACTCCGGCGAGGAAATTGAGCTCGAAGTGGTTGGGCGTGATCACGTCGGCCGCCGGGACGACCTCGTCGCGCATGAACTCCGGGATGCCCTCGCGGACGAACATCCCGCGCCCGACGTCGCCCATCACCGGGTCGCAGCAGTAGAGGGCGCGCGGGTTGAGCGCCTTCACGCGGCGTACGGAATCCAGGATCACCGCGCCGACGGCCGGGTCGCCCTGGTAGCCGGACAGCACCGCGGAGACGGTGGAGAGAGCGTCGCGCTCGGAGATCCCCGCGATGACCCCGGCGACCTGGTCAGCGTCCACGACCGGTCCGCGCCACGCGCCGTAGCCGGTGTGGTTGGAGAAGTTGACGGTGAGCACCGGCCAGACCTCGTGCCCGAGGCGCTGGATCGGGAAGACGGCCGCCGAGTTGCCGACGTAGCCGAAGGCCACGTGCGACTGGATGGAGAGGATCTGCATGGAATCAGTCTCCATCAATTCGTTCAGGCTGCCTTCTTGTGGGTCTTCTTCGGGGCCTGCTTCTGGGACGGGTCGTGGAGCAGCCAGGCGGCCAGCGCGCCACCGATGGCGCCGAAGAGGTGACCCTGCCAGGAGACGCCGGTCTGCCCGGGGAGCACTCCGAGCAGCAGGCTTCCGTAGGCGAGGAAGATGAGGACGCCGATGACGATCTGGCTGACGCGGTGGCTGAACAGGCCACGCATGATCAGGTAGACCAGCCAGCCGAAGATCAGCATCGAGGTCCCGGCGGTGATGCTGCCCGGAGGCGACATCACCCAGACGCCGACGCCGCCGACGACCCAGATGATCAGCGTCGCCACGATCCCACGACCGACGCCCGAGGCGAGGACCAGGAAGCCGAGGACGAGCGCGGGCACGGTGTTGCCGTAGAGGTGGGCCCAGCCGAAGTGGAGCACCGGTGCGAACACGATGCCGAGCAGGCCGGCATCGGTGCGCGGCACGATGCCGAGCGTGTCGAGCTGGTGGCCGCTGACGTAGTCGGTGGCCTCGAGCACCCAGAGCAGGGCGACGAAGCCGAGCGACCAAATGCCGGCCCGAAGCCAGTTGGCGCGCTGGGGCCGTGTGGGGGAATCCTGGCTCACGCCTGAAATCCTACCTACCGCTCCACAGCGGCGAGCCGTTGCTCGAGACTCTCGTAGAGATAGGGGACGGCGGCCGGGTGAGGTCCGGTCTCGTAGAGCTCGGTGGCGAGGGCCGGAGGTGACTCCCCGGCGTGGTCGGCTGCCCAGGTGTCGCCACCTCCGGCCAGGGCATCGGGATCCAGCCGCCCGCCGTCGAGGGGGATCACGGCATCGGCCGCCAGTGCGACCCAGCGCCCGTCGCTGCTGCCGTCCTCGATCCAGGCCACCGGCACGGCGTACGCCTCGTCCTCGGTCATCTCGGCATCGATCTCGATCTGGCGACCGATCGGGTGGGACCCTTGTCGGCTCCACAGGACGGTCGTGACGTCGAGCCGGTCCGTGTCGGCAGGGCCGGCGGTGCCCAGGACGAGGTGGTCGGCGAAGGTCGCCCAGTCGCGTACGTCGGCCGCGGGGAACTCCGGGGGAGCGGCCCGGTCCAGCAGGGTCCGGGCGCCGAGCGCGGCAGCCCAGACCGCCAGCAGCACGATGACGATGGTGCTGGTGATCTTGAGCCGGCGTGGCACCGACAGCGTCGGTCCGGTCGCGTTCTCGCTCACGTGTCCCCCGTTCGCCGCGCCGATGGTCCGATCTTAGTCAGGCAGGGACCAGTCGATCGGCGAAGCGCCCTGCTCGACCAGGAGGGCGTTGGCGCGCGAGAACGGCCGGGACCCGAAGAACCCACGGCGCGCGGAGAGCGGCGAGGGGTGGACGGACTTGATCGCCGGCACCTTGTCGAGACGCGGCTCGAGGTTCTGCGCGTGCCGCCCCCACAGGATCGCGACCAGCGGCCCGCCGCGCTTGCCGAGCACGTCGATCGCCCGCCCGGTGACCTCCTCCCAGCCCTTCTTGGAGTGTGAGGCGGGAGCGCCGGGGCGCACGGTCAGCGAGGTGTTGAGCAGCATCACCCCGCGGTCGGCCCAGGCCGACAGGTCGCCGTGCTCGGGCATCTTCAGGTCGAGGTCAGTGGCCAGCTCGGCGTAGATGTTGCGCAGCGACGCCGGCAGCGGACGTACGTCCTTCTCGACCGCGAAGCTGAGGCCGATCGGGTGGCCGATGGTCGGGTAGGGGTCCTGACCGACGATCAGGACGCGTACGTCGCGCAGCGGTCGCCGGAAGGCGTTGAAGATCCGGTCGCCGTCGGGGAGGTAGGGCCGTCTCGCCGCCAGTTCGTCGCGCAGGAAGCGGCCCATCTGCTCGATCTGCGGCTCGGCCGGCGCCAGCGCCTCGGCCCAGTCGGATGCCATCAGGCCCTTGTCCACGAGTCCGGCGAGTGCGCTCATAAATGGTGAGGGTATCGGCTGGCACCGAGGGTTAAGTTGTCCGTGGCAACTCAGGTGGACTCATCAAGGAGTAGACATGAAGTTCGGTTTCTTCGTCCCGCAGGGATGGCGCTTCGACCTCGTCGGGATCGACCCGGCGGACCAGTGGACGACTATGAAGGACCTGGCGACGTACGCAGACTCCGGCTCCTCCTGGGAGAGCGTCTGGGTCTACGACCACTTCCACACCACGCCGGAGCCCTCCGACCAGGCGACCCACGAGGCCTGGTCGCTGATGGCCGGTCTGGGCGCGGTGACGTCGCGGGTGCGGCTCGGCCAGATGTGCTCGTGCATGTCCTACCGCAACCCGGCCTACCTGGCGAAGGTCGCCGCCACCGCTGACCACATCAGCGGTGGCCGGATCGAGATGGGGATCGGCGCGGGCTGGTACGAGCACGAGTGGCGCGCCTACGGCTACGGCTTCCCCGAGGCCCGCGACCGGCTCGGGATGCTCCGCGAGGGCGTCCAGATCTTCCAGCAGGCCTGGACCACGGGCGTCTCGTCGCTGGACGGGAAGCACTACCAGGTCGACGGCGCCATCTGTCAGCCGCTGCCTCTTCAGCAGGGCCGTTCCGGCATCCCGCTGTGGATCGCCGGCGGCGGCGAGAAGGTGACCCTGAAGATCGCCGCGCAGTATGCCGACTACACCAACTTCCTCGGCGACCCGGAGACCTTCAAGGCGAAGTCCGACATCCTGCGCGGCCACTGCGAGACGCTCGGGCGCGACTTCGCGGAGATCACCCGCTCGGCGAACTACAACGTGCTGCTCGGCGAGAACGAGGCCGAGGTCGCCGAGAAGGTCAAGGCCTGGGAGGCCCGGCTGGTGCCGCACCTGGGCGCGGCCAAGGCGGCCGAGGTGGTCAACGGCGCAGTCGACGGCCCGACCTCACTCGTCGGCACCCCGGATCAGGCCGTGGAGAAGCTCAAGGCCGTGGAGGAGCTCGGGATGACGTACGCCATCGGCTACTTCGCCGACGCCGCCTACGACCGCTCCTCCATCGAGCTCTTCGAGTCGCAGGTCATCCCCGAGTTCGCCTGAGCGGGGTCCGGCGACACCGGCGCGACGTTTTACAAGTGGGTGACCGCCCGGTAGGAAGACGTACATGAAGATGACGACCCTCCTCGGAGGAGCGGCGGTTGCCGCCGGCGTGGTCGCCGCGCGCGACCTGACCCAGCGCAAGCACGCGATCCTGCGGAACTTCCCGGTGATCGGGCATGCGCGCTATCTGATGGAGAAGATCGGGCCGGAGCTGCGGCAGTACATCGTGACCAGCAACGACGAGGAGCGGCCCTTCAGCCGTGACCAGCGGCGCTGGGTGTACGCCTCGGCCAAGGGGCAGAACAACTACTTCGGCTTCGGCACCGACAACGACATCGAGCACGTGCAGGGCCACATCCACATCAAGCACCGTACGTTCGCCAATAGCCTCCCCGACGACCACGACATGGCCGCGAAGCTGCCCTCGGCGAAGGTGCTCGGGGGTCCGCGGGGGCGCGCGAAGGCGTTCCGGCCGGAGTCCGTCGTCAACATCTCGGCGATGTCGTTCGGCTCGCTCTCGGGCCCGGCGATCACGGCGCTCAGCCTGGGCGCACAGCGCGCCGAGGCGATGCACAACACCGGCGAGGGCGGCATCTCGTCCCACCACCTCGCGGGTGGCGCGGATCTGGTGTGGCAGATCGGCACCGCCTACTTCGGCTGCCGGAACCCGGACGGCACCTTCTCGATCGAGCGGTTGAAGGAGAAGGTCGCCGCGGCGCCGGTCAAGGCGATCGAGATCAAGCTCTCCCAGGGTGCGAAGCCGGGCCTCGGCGGGCTGCTGCCGGCGGCCAAGGTGACCCCGGAGATCGCCGAGATCCGCGGCATCGAGGTCGGCAAGGACTGCGCGTCGCCGTCTCGGCACTCTGCCTTCTCCGACGTCGACTCGATGCTCGACTTCGTCGAGATGATCGCCGCCGAGACCGGGCTCCCGGTCGGCATCAAGTCGGCGGTCGGTGAGATGGAGTTCTGGCAGGAGCTCGCCGGACAGATGCTGTCGGGGGAGCGGGGCGTCGACTTCATCACCGTCGACGGCAGCGAGGGCGGCACCGGCGCCGCGCCGCTGATCTTCGCCGACGCCGTCGCGATGCCCTATCGGATCGGCTTCTCGCGGGTCTACGGCACCTTCGCCGAGCTCGGTCTCACCGACTCGGTCACCTTCATCGGGTCGGCCAAGCTCGGCCTCCCGGAGAACGCCGCCGTCGCCTTCGCGCTCGGTGCCGACATGCTCAACGTCGGCCGCGAGGCGATGCTGTCGGTCGGCTGCATCCAGGCCCAGAAGTGCCACGACGACACCTGTCCGACCGGCGTCGCGACCCAGAACAAGTGGCTCTCCGGCGGTCTCGATCCACAGGACAAGGGCGATCGCTGCGCGAGCTATCTCAGGACCCTGCGCAGGGAGCTGACCAAGGTCTCCGCCGCCGTCGGCGTCGCTCACCCCGGCCTGATCACGCCGCACGACATCGAGGTCATGAACGGCGACTACGAGTCACGCACCCTCGCCGGCGTCTACGGCTACAAGAACCACTGGGGAGGCCTCGGGCCCGACGTGATGCGTGACCTCCTCGACGTGATCGACCCCCACCGTACGTTCAACGAGAAGCCGAACACCGCGTGAGTCGATAGACCTGGGGAGCGCCAAGCGCACCAAGCACGCCTAGCACTCCCCAGGTTGGTGCGTTCAGCCTAGATGCGATCGGCCAGGGCGCGCGGCTGCACGGGAAGCTGCGTCGCGGTGATGGAGCGGATGATCTGGATCCACAGGAGCAGCCCGACACTGGTGAGTATCACCATCGCGGTGTGGCCGAAGATCAGGGTGCTGCCTGCGCGCTCGACCCCTGGAGAGCCGTAGACGAGGTCGACATCGACCTGGATGTAGGTGCTCAACAGGAATCGCGCGATCCAGGCCGACCACCATGCCGGCAGGATCCAGCTCTGACGTCCCGTCGACGCTGTGAAGAGGCCGCGAACCAGCTGGTACGGCCGCCAGAAGTTGACGATGGGGACTACCCAAGCTGCCCAGGTCAGGTCAGATACGTACGGCGCTTCGGCGACATCGCTGCTTCGCTGGATCCAGCGGGACACGACGACCAACGTCGCCAGCATCAGGACGAGTCGCAGAGGGTCGACCCAGTAGTAGTTGTCCCACGCCAGCATCGAACGGTCGAGCATCTCGTTCGCGGCCGCCACGTCCGGCATGGATGCGTACGTCCGATACCACTCCGCCAGCGGGAACGCGAGCACAAGCGAGACGACGTCCAGGACCAGCCATCCGCACGCCAGCACGATCGCGGCCGTCGCGAGCCGCCGTGGCGGTCGAAGTGACCGTTGTGAACTCGACGGTGCATCACCGAAGCTGGTCATGGGCAGGTTCATTCGTCGTGGAGCGGACGGATCGTAACCATGCCGCCACCCACGACGGGGAGGAACCCGGAGAAAGTGACCTATTCGCTGGCGTACTTGGCGCCGACGGACTCGCGGATCATGTCCATCTGGCGCATCAGGCTGAGCGTCTGGCTGTGCGGGACCAGCGGGGACTCCAGGAGCCCCTCGCGCAGGCAGCGCTGCACCTCGACGATCTCGTTGCCGTACGCAGCGCCGATGACCGGCTCGTCGCCGACGATCTCGACGGGCTCGTCTCCGTTGGCGGGCTTGAAGACGGCCGAGGACGGGTGGTGGAAGTCGGTCAGCTCGATGCGGCCCTGGTCGGTGGCGATGGCCGCCGAGCGGGAGGAGTAGGAGGTGACCGAGGCGACCATGGTGGAGAGCTCGTTGCCGGCGTACTTCCCGGTCATCACCAGGTCCAGGTCGAAGGTGCCGCCGGCGGCGCTGTCAGGTCCGGTGCCGATGTTCGCCTGAGCGGTCAGCGCTCGGGCCTCACCGAAGAGCAGGTGGGCGAAGGTGAGCGGGTAGATGCCCATGTCGAGCAGCGCGCTCGCACCGAGGGCGGGGTCGAGCAGGCGCTGGTGCTTGTCGGGGTCGGCGACGAAGCCGAGCTCGGCGTGTACGTGACGGGGGACCCCGAAGCGGCCCGACCGCACGTCGGCGACGAGGCGCCGGACGATCGGGTTGGTCGCCATCCACATGGCCTCCATGAGGAACAGCTTCTTGGAGGCGGCCAGGTCGACCATCGTCTGCGAGTCCGCGCTGTTGAGCGTCAGCGCCTTCTCGCACAGCACGTGCTTGCCGGCCTCCAGCACGAGGCTGGCGTGCTCGAGGTGGTGGGAGTGGGGTGAGGCGACGTAGACGACGTCGACGTCCTCATCGGCGGCCAGCTCCTCGTAGGAGCCGTGCGCGCGAACCGGGCCGTGGGCGTCGTACACCTTCGCGAACGTCTCCGCGGACTCCTTGCTCCGCGATCCGACTGCTACGAGTTGGCCGTCGGGGACGAGCATCAGATCGGTGGCTAGGGAGTGGGCGATCCGGCCGGTGCCGAGGATTCCCCATCTGATCGGAGCAGAGTTGGTGGTCACGGCCTCGACTCTAGTGGCCCGCCGGGTGCTAGGTGCCGTTGGCCGGAAGGACGTTCTTGGTGTGGCTGCTCTGCACCGCGGCGAGCACCTCGAGGAACGTGTCGGCCCAGTGGCGGACGTCCTTGGAGGCGACCTGCTTGCGCATCGCCCTCATCCGGCGGGTGAGCTCCTTCGGCTCGGCCGAGTACGCCTCCAGCAGCGCTGCCTTCATCCCGTTGATGTCGTAGGGGTTCACCAGCCAGGCCTGGCGCAGCTCCTCGGCCGCGCCGGCGAACTCGGAGAGTACGAGGGCGCCGTCGTTGTCGTAGCGGCAGGCGACGTACTCCTTCGCGACCAGGTTCATGCCGTCGCGGTAGGGAGTCACGACCATGATGTCGGCGGCGCGGTAGAGCGCGGCCATCTCGTGTCGTGGCAGCGAGGTGTGGAGGTAGGAGATCGCCGGGCGGCCGATCCGGCCTAGGTCGCCGTTGAGGTGGCCGACGAGCCGGTCGATGTCGTCGCGCAGCTTGCGGTACTGCTCGACGCGCTCTCGCGAGGGGACCGCCACCTGGACGAAGATCGCGTCCTCGACGTCGAGCTCCGTGTCGCGGAGCATCTCGCCGTACGCGCGCAGGCGGGCGTAGATGCCCTTGGTGTAGTCGAGCCGGTCGACGCCGAGCAGGATCTTCTTGGGGTCGCCGAGCTGTTGGCGGATCTCCTTGGCGCGCTGGTTGACGGACTCGTCGTGGGCCATCTCGTCGAAGCCGATGAAGTCGATCGAGATCGGGAAGGCGGCCGCGTGCACCGTGCGCCCGTCGGGGAGGTAGACGAGGTCACGATGGGTCTTGTGGCCGACCCGCTGGCGCACGAGCCGGACGAAGTTCTGCGCCGCCTGGGGAAGCTGGAAGCCGACCAGGTCGGCGCCCAGCAGGCCCTCGAGCAGCTGGCGGCGCCACGGCACCTGCTGGAAGAGCTCGGCAGGTGGGAACGGGATGTGGAGGTAGAAGCCGATGCGCAGGTCGGGGCGGAGCTCGCGCAGCATCTGCGGGACCAGCTGGAGCTGGTAGTCCTGCACCCACACGGTCGCGCCCTTGGCTGCGACCTCGGCGCACTTCTCGGCGAACCTCTTGTTGACGCGCTGGTAGCCGTCCCACCACTCGCGGTGGAACTCGGGCTTGGCGACGACGTCGTGGTAGAGCGGCCACAGGGTGCCGTTGGAGAAGCCTTCGTAGTGCTCCTCGATGTCCTGGGCGGTCATCGTCATCGGCAGCAGGTTGAGACCGTCGTCCTCGAAGGGCTCGAGGTCCTCGTCGGTGCCCCCTGGCCAACCGATCCAGACGCCCTCGTTGGCGCGCAGGACGGGTTCGAGGGCGCTGACCAGGCCCCCAGGGGAGCGCCGCCACGCCTTCGTGCCGTCCGGCATCTCCACTCGATCGACGGGGAGCCGATTGGCCACGATTACCAGGTCAGCCTGCACGTCGCCGACTCTAGTAGACCGAACCCAGGTTCGGCGCGCTGTCGTTCCACTCACGGCTTCGGCCCCGTCCGGAATACCTGTCGAGTAACACGCCGAAGGGTGAACCACAGCCGTGTAGTTCGGCGGGTTACGCTGTCGTCAGATGCAGACGACACCGGGGGACGAGGAATGAGCGCTGTAAACGTGCAGGTCACAGGCCCAGGTGAGGACCCCGCGAGCCTCAGCGAGCGCGACAAGCAGATCCTTGACTTCGAGCGCCAGTGGTGGAAGTACGCAGGCGCCAAGGAAGCCGCCGTGCGTGAGGCGTTCAACATGTCCGCCACTCGTTACTACCAGGTGCTCAACGCCCTGATCGACAAGCCGGAGGCCCTCGAGGCCGACCCGCTGCTGGTGCGCCGGCTGCGCCGGCTCCGCGCGGCCCGGCAGCGTCAGCGCTCGGCGAGACGGCTCGGTTTCGAGGTCTGAATGACCGGGAGCGTACGTCCTTCGAAGGGGGAGCGCGGCGTCGCGCTCCCGGCACCTGTCATCGCGCTGAGCGTGGTGGCTGTCGTCGTCGCCGTGGTCATCTTCTGGGTGACCGGGGGTGACGACGACCCGGGCAAGGAGAAGATCGCCCAGGCCGGTGGCAGCCCCTCCGCCTCGGCATCGGCTTCGCCGCAGGCGGCCAAGACCGAGACGAAGAAGCCGGCCAAGGCCGAGCCTTCGCCCGTCGACCGCGCCAAGATCAGCGTCGAGGTCTACAACAACAGCAACATCGGCGGCCTGGCCGGTGAGGTCGCGGCGAAGGCGACGACGGTCGGCTGGAACGTCGTCGGCGAGGACAACTGGATGGGCTCGATCCCGGAGAACACGGTGTACTTCCCGCCTGGGATGAAGCGCGAGGGTCAGCAGCTGGCCGACGATCTCGGCATCAAACGCACCCATCTGTCGGTGGAGGGCTCGATGAAGGGCGACCGGCTGACGGTCGTGCTGACCGGCGCTCTCTGAGGGTTTCCGGTCGTTCTCGACGGCGTGTGATCTGTCGCACGGCCGCCCTCGCCCGGTCGGCTCTGGGGTCGTTGTCGTGTCACAGTTGATGCATGGCCGAACTCCAGTCCGTTGGCACCGAAGGTGAGCAGAAGTACGCCGCGGTCGTGTCCGCTGCCGCCGAGACTCTCGTCGGGCTCGACTTCGACGGGACGCTCTCGCCGATCGTCGAAGACCCCTCTACGGCGCGGATCCATGAGGACGCCGCGTCGGTCCTGATCGATCTCGCCTCCCGGGTGAAGGCGCTCGCCATCGTGACCGGCCGCCCCGCCGGGCAGGCCGTCGATCTCGGCGGACTGGACGCGATCGCCGATGCGATCGCGGAGATGGGCAAGGAGATCTATGTCTTCGGGCAGTACGGCAACGAGCGCTGGAGCGGCTCGGACCGGGTCGTCGTCGGCCCGCCCCCGCCCGAGGGGTTGGCTGCCTTCGAGGCGGCGTTGCCTGAGGTGCTCTCCGCCCATGGGGCGCAGGACGCCTACATCGAGGAGAAGGGTCTTGCCGTCGGGGTGCACACCCGCCGGTTCCCCGACCCCGACGGACTCGCCGAGCGCCTGCTCCCGCCGCTGGCCGAGCTGGCCGCCGAGCACGGGCTGATGATCGAGCCCGGCAAGCAGGTCATCGAGGTGCGCGCCCCTGGTATGCACAAGGGCCGCGCGATCGAAACGCTGGTCTCGGAGGTCGCGCCCGGCGCGATCCTGTTCGGTGGCGACGATCTCGGTGACATCGAGGCGTTCGAGGCCGTCAGGGCCTGGGGCAAGACCACCGGATCACCCACCCTTCTCGTCTACTCCCACGCGGGTCCTGACCGGGGCCCGCTCGCTGAGCTGGCCGACCTCGAGGTAGCCGGGCCGGAGGGTGTGCTGGGGCTGTTGCGGGGCCTGAGTGCCGACGCGGCCGGCGCCGTCCGCTGACAGCGAACAAGATAACCGGAGGGAACATCCGGTTGCTCCCAGAAGTTGAGCGGGTATCACTCAACTTCTGTAGGAGGGTCCGTCATGGACAAGCTTCCCGTGCTGTTCGTCTCCGACGCCGTGGTCCTGCCGGGCATGGTCGTGCCGATCGAGCTCGACGAGGCCGCGCAGGCTGCCGTCGACGCTGCCAGGGCCGGCTCGGAGAGCCGGCTGCTGGTCGCACCGCGGCTGGGGGACCGGTACGCGACGTACGGAGCCGTCGCCACGATCGAGCGCGTCGGCCGTTTCCGGGGCGGTGAGCCCGCGGCCGTGCTGAGGGCCGACGGCCGCGCGAAGATCGGCGCCGGTGTGACCGGGCCCGGCGCGGCACTGTGGGTCGAGGTCGAGCCCGCGGTCGAGACCACGACGGAGCATGCGAAGGAGCTGGCCGAGGAGTACAAGCGGCTGGTCGTCGCGGTGCTCCAGCGTCGCGAGGCCTGGCCGGTCATCGACCAGATCAACCGCCTGAACGACCCGGCCGAGATCGCCGACACCGCCGGCTACGCGCCCTACCTCGACGACGAGGCCAAGCGCGAGCTGCTGGAGACGCCGGACGTCACCGAGCGCCTCGAGAAGGTGATCGAGTGGGCCAAGGAGTACATCGCCGAGTCCGAGGTCACCGACAAGATCGCCGAGGACGTACGTGAGGGCATGGAGAAGACGCAGCGGGAGTTCCTGCTGCGCCAGCAGCTCGCCGCGATCCGCAAGGAGCTCGGCGAGGGCGAGCCCGAGGGGTCGGACGACTACCGGGCCCGCGTCGAGTCCGCCGACCTTCCCGAGGCCGTACGCGAGGCCGCGCTGCGCGAGGTCGACAAGCTCGAGCGTGGCTCCGAGCAGAACCCCGAGACCGCCTGGATCCGCACCTGGCTGGACACCGTGCTGGAGCTGCCCTGGGGTGTGACCACGGAGGACTCCACCGACGTGACCGCCGCCCGCGAGGTGCTCGACGCCGATCACCATGGTCTGGAGGAGGTCAAGGACCGGATCGTCGAGTATCTGGCGGTGCGGGCCCGGCGCGCTGAGCGTGGCCTGCAGGTCATCGGCGGCCGTGGCTCCGGTGCCGTGGTGCTGCTCGCCGGCCCGCCAGGAGTCGGCAAGACCTCCCTCGGTGAGTCGGTGGCACGGTCGCTGGGGCGGAAGTTCGTCCGTGTCGCGCTCGGCGGTGTCCGTGACGAAGCCGAGATCCGTGGTCACCGCCGCACCTACGTCGGCGCGCTCCCGGGTCGGATCGCGCGGGCCATCAAGGAGGCCGGCTCGATGAACCCCGTCGTGCTCCTCGACGAGGTCGACAAGGTCGGCTCCGACTACCGGGGTGACCCGGCCGCCGCGCTGCTGGAGGTGCTCGACCCGGCGCAGAACCACACCTTCCGCGACCACTACCTCGAGCTCGATCTCGACCTCTCCGACGTCTTGTTCGTCGCCACGGCCAACGTCGTCGAGCAGATCCCGTCGGCGCTGCTGGACCGCATGGAGCTGGTCACGATCGACGGCTACACCGAGGACGACAAGGTCGCCATCGCTCGCGACTTCCTGCTGCCCCGGCAGCTCGAGCGCGCCGCGGTGACCGCCGAGGAGGCCACCGTCACCGACGAGGCGCTGCGTGAGCTGGCGGCGAACTACACCCGCGAGGCGGGCGTCCGCCAGCTCGAGCGGCTCATCGCCAAGGCGCTGCGCAAGGCGGCGACGAGGCTGGCCACCGGGGCGGAGCGCGTCGAGATCGACCTGGACAACCTCAAGGACCTGGTCGGGCGGCCGCGGTTCACTCCGGAGTCGGCGGAGCGTACGTCTGTGCCTGGTGTCGCCACCGGACTGGCCGTCACCGGGCTCGGTGGGGACGTGCTCTTCATCGAGGCGTCCGCCGCAGAGGGGCAGACCGGGTTGAACATCACCGGCCAGCTCGGCGAGGTGATGAAGGAGTCCGCGCAGATCGCGCTCTCCTTCGTACGCTCGCACGCCGCCGAGCTCGGCGTCGACCCGGCCGTGCTCGACCGCTCGCTCCACGTCCACGTACCCGCGGGGGCGGTCCCCAAGGACGGGCCGTCGGCCGGGATCACGATGGTCACCGCGCTCACCTCGCTGGCGACCGGTCGTCCGGTGCGCAGCGAGGTCGGCATGACCGGTGAGGTCTCCCTCTCCGGGCGGGTGCTGCCCATCGGCGGACTCAAGCAGAAGCTGCTCGCCGCCCAGCGAGCCGGCCTGACCGAGGTCTTCGTGCCGCAGCGCAACGAGCCGGATCTCGATGACGTCCCCGACGAGGTGAAGCAGGCGCTGAAGATCAATCTGGTCAGCGACGTACGCGATGTCGTACGTGGTGCGCTCGCCGAGCCCGCCGGGGACAGCGCTGAGGGCGGGGCTGAGGTCGGGGCCGCGCACGCCGCCTGAGATGTAACACGTCGTTCGTAGGACTATCCGGTCGTTGTGACGACCGGATAGTCCGTGTAACAGCGTGTTACAGCACTCGGGGGAGCCTGTCGGTCCGGATAGTGGACGTCTGGTCCGCGGAGTGGGACCCGCGTGTGCTGGCGGCGGGTTGCCTGCCGTACGATCGGTATTGCTCATCGAGAGGGACTGAGGGAACGGCCCTGAGAAGTCCCGGCAACCGCCACGAGCCTCCTCCCACCTGTGGGCGGGTCGTGGAAACGGTGCTAATTCCGGCCCGGCGCGAGAGACGTGATCGGGGAAGATGAGGAGGAGGTTTCTCATGAGCGCTGTGACATCGGAGCCCAACGGCACGACCACGGAGAAGAAGGGTCTGCGCGAGGGTGCGTTCGGTAACGCCTCGGCACTGTCGTGCCGCGAGTGCGGCCACCAGATCGAGCTCGGACCGCACTACGCGTGTCCGGAGTGTTTCGGGCCACTGGAGGTGGCCTATGACTTCCCGGCCGTGACCCGCGAGGAGATCGAGGCCGGACCCCGCAACATCTGGCGCTACAAGGCGTTGCTGCCCGTGCCGGACGACATCGAGCAGAGCCCCAACACCGAGCCCGGCTTCACCCGGCTCCTGGACGCGAAGAACCTCGCCCGGGAGCTCGGCATCGAGAAGATCTGGGTGAAGGACGACTCGACCAACCCGACCAACTCCTTCAAGGACCGCGTCGTCGCGTGTGCGCTGAGTGCCGCCCGCGAGCTCGACGCCAAGGTCTTCGCCTGCCCCAGCACCGGCAACCTGGCCAACGCAGTCGCGGCCGCCGGTGCCCGGGCCGGGATCCCCACCGCCGTCTTCATCCCGAGCAACCTCGAGCAGCCCAAGCAGGTCAACTCCGCGGTCTTCACCGACAACCTGATCGCCGTCGACGGCAACTACGACGACGTCAACAAGCTCGCTCAGGAGATCGCCGCGGAGGAGGAGGGCTGGGCGTTCGTGAACGTCAACGTACGTCCCTTCTACGCCGAAGGCTCCAAGACGCTCGGCTACGAGATCGCCGAGCAGCTCGGCTGGCGCCTGCCCGACCAGATCGTCATCCCGGTGGCCTCCGGCTCGCAGCTGACCAAGGTCGACAAGGCCTTCAAGGAGCTGGTCAAGCTCGGCCTGGTCGAGGAGAAGCCCTACCGGATCTTCGGTGCCCAGGCGACCGGCTGCAACCCGGTCGCGACCGCCTTCAAGGCCGGCGTCGACGCCATCCGTCCGGTGAAGCCCGACACCATCGCCAAGTCGCTGGCCATCGGCAACCCCGCCGACGGCATCTACGTCCTCGACGCCACCCGCTCCTCCGGCGGAGCGGTCGAGGAGGTCACCGACGACGAGATCCGCTCGGCGATCGTGCTCCTTGCCCGCACCGAGGGCATCTTCACCGAGACCGCCGGCGGCACCACGCTCGCGGTCACCAAGAAGCTCGTCGAGACCGGTGCCCTCGACCCGACGCTCGAGACCGTGATCATCAACACCGGCCACGGTCTCAAGACCCTCGACGCGATCAGCGGCATCGTCGGCCCCCGCGCCACCATCTCCCCCAACTACGACGCCTTCGAGGCGGCCGGTCTCTCCCAGGCGTAGGGCTGCTCCGAAGGAACCGGACGTTCACATACGTCGGGTAAACAAAGGAGCGTGAACACCGCGAAGACGAGTGAAGAGGCCAGGTGGCTCGGTATGGTCGCCGCCACTGCCGGGGTCGCCGGCGCGGTCGGTGTGGTCGGGGCGGCGGCCGGTGCCGGGTTCGTGACGTTGTTGAAGAGACAGGCCGCGCACGCGCGCGACGTGATCGGCAAACCCCTCGGCGAGGAGGCGATCGACGCCGACAAGGTCTACAAGAAGACCTACGGCGGTACGCCGGTGGAGCTGCTCGTCCTCGGCGACTCGATCGCCGCCGGGCTGGGTGCGGAGACCAGGGGCGGCACCCTCGGCGCACGGCTGGCCAAGGGCATCGCCAAGGCCCTGCTGAGGCCGGTGCGGCTGCGCACGGCAGCGGTCGTCGGGGCCGAGACCTCGATGGTCCCCGCGCAGGTCGAGTCGCTGCCGGCGGACTATCGGCCGGACGTCGCCGTGGTCATCGTGGGCGGCAACGACGTCACTCACCGGGTGCCGCAGAAGGACTCCACCCGTGTGCTGGGCGAGGTCATCGACGCGTTGCGGGAGCGCGGTGCCGAGGTCGTCGTCGGGACCTGCCCCGACGTGGGCGCGGTCCGGCCGCTTCCGCAGCCCCTGCGCTCCCTCGGGCGCAGGATCGCCAAGCAGTTGGCCGAGGGCCAGCGGGAGACCGCGCTCGCCCGGGGTGCCTACGTCGTCTCGCTCTCCGACGTCGTCGGCCCGTTCTTCATCACGAACCCCGACGAGATGTTCGCCATCGACCACTTCCACCCCAGCGCCATGGGCTACAAGCGCACGGCGAAGGCGATGCTGCCCTCGATCCTTGCTGCCCTCGGGCACGTGGAGCGGGTCCCGTTCGGCCACCACATCCCCGAGCCCGCCGAGTCGGCGCATCCTGACCCAGATGCCGGCCGAGTCGGCTCGTCATAACGCGCCGACTCGGCTAGTTCTCGGCTGCCTTGACCTCAGCGTCGTCCGGGCGCTTGCCGCCGGTGCTGAGCAGGTCGGCGGTGAGGCCGGTGGCGGCTCGGTAGTCCACGGTCCCCGCAGGCGTACGCGGCACCGACTCGACCAGCAGGACGAGCTTGGGCTCGTACGACTCCCCGAGGATGTCGCGGGCGTGCTTGCGCAGGTCGGCGGCGGTGGTCTCGACCGAAGGAGCCAGCTGCACCAGCGCCGCGACCTGCTGGCCCCAGCGCGGGTGGGGCATGCCGAAGACGGCCGCGTCGACGACGTCGTCGTGGGCGAGGAGGACGCCCTCGATGGTCTCGGGGTGGATCTGGAGATCGCCGGTCCGTACGAGCGTGGCGGCTCGGCCGAGCAGGGTGATCGAGCCGTCCTCCTCGCGCCGGGCGAGGTCGCCGGGGAAGGTCCAGCGTCGGTTGTCGATCAGCTTGATCGCGGTGGCCGAGCGGGCGTTGTCGTTGTAGTAGCCGAGCGCCGCCGGACCGGAGCGCGCCAGCAGCCCTTCGACCCCGGGGGCTGCCGGGGTGAGGTCGGGGTTGAAGACCTGCACCTCCGGACCGACCATGAACCGCGGCTCACCGGGTGCGACGGTCGAGCCGTCGTCGGCACGGGACCCGGTGACGCCGGTCTCCAGGGTGCCGTAGGAGTCGACGATGACCCGACGGGCGAACGCGTTGCGCAGGACCGAGAGCACCCCGTCGGAGAGCGGCGCGGCGGTGTTGGAGACGCCCGCGAGCGAGCGCAGCGGCCAGCGCTTCTTGCCGGTCAGTCGCGCGGCGGCGACCGGTCGCGCCTGGGCATCGCCGAGGAGCGTGATCGCGGTCGCGCCGGTCTTCTCGGCGAGGTCGAGGAAGGCCTCCGCCGAGAACGTCGGAGAGGTGTCGAGCACCGCGGTGCCCCCGGCGACCAGCGCCCGCAGGAGCAGCAGCTGGCTCTGCCCGTGCAGCAGCGGCCCGCCGGCGAGGAGGACGACGCTCGAGGCACGGGCGGCCGCTTCGGCGGCGAGGCCCGCGACCGAGGGGATCGGCGCGTTGTGGCGGACCGTGTTCAGCGCGGCCCAGATCAGGTCCTCCTGGCGCCAGACCGCGCCCTTCGGGGTGCCCGTGGTGCCGGTGGTGAAGATGATGTGCCAGTCGCCGGGGGTGCGCCCGACCGTCGGCCGCTCCTTGGACGCCGCGGCGACCTTGGCGTCGTAGTCGGGGCCGAGGACGACCCGGTGGTCCAGCTTCAGGTCGAGCTCGTCGAGGTCGGCGATGAACTCGGGCGAGACGATGGCCGCGACGCAGTCGGTGGCGGCGTACGTCCGGGCGAGCTCGTCGCGCCGGTAGGCGTGGTTGATGTTGACCGGGATCGTGCGGGCCTTGAGACACCCGTAGAGGGCGTCGACCCACTCGATCCGGTTGGTCGCGTGGACGGCGACCTGGGCGCCCGGCTCGAGCCCGACGCTCAGCAGGTGGTTGGCCAGGCGCGTAGCACGCTCGTCGATCTCGGCGTACGTGTAGGCGCGCTCGGTGGTGATGACTGCCGCGCGGTCGGGGATGGCATCGGCCATCGCTTCCAGGATGTCGGGCAGTGTGAGGGGGATCACGGCGGACACAGGGCTTCTGCGCCTTCCAATTGGTAGGGCCAGGGGTAGCGCCGTACGGCACCGAGCCGTACGGCGGATCACCCGGTCGTCACGTACGCGCCTCGAGCAGCTCGGCGGCGACCGTAGCGCTGGCACGATAGTCCACCTTGCTCACCGGCGTGCGAGGGACTCGCTCCACGAGCAGGATGTCCTTGGGCACCTTGTAGGCGGAGATCAGGCTGCGACAGTGCTCTCGGAGTGCTTCTGTCGAGGTCGCGGCCCCTTCTCGGAGCTGCACGAGGGCGGTGACCTGCTGGCCCCAGCGCTCGTTGGGGGTGCCGACGACCGCGGTGTCGAAGACGTCGGGGTGACGCAGCAGGACTGACTCGACCTCCTCGGGGAAGACCTTCTCGCCACCGGTGTTGATGCAGCCCGAGCCGCGCCCCAGGACGGTGATCGAGCCGTCCTCCTCCCGCCGTGCGAAGTCGCCCGGTATCGACCAGCGCTGCCCGTCGACCTCCTTGAAGGTCGCTGCGGTCTTGGCCGGGTCGTTGTAGTAGCCGAGCGGGATCGAGCCGGTGCGCGCGAGCATCCCGGTCTCACCCGGAGCGCACGGCTTCAGCTCGGTGTCGAAGACCTGCACGTCGATCCCGACCTGGAACCTCGGCGCGGCCTGCGCGCCTTCGTTGCCCTCGTCGACCTGCATGCCGGTCGCGCCGGACTCCGAAGCGCCGTAGGAGTCGAGGATGTAGCGGCCCGGCAGCGCCTCTCTGAGCTGGGTGCGAACGCCCGCGGAGAGCGGGGCGGCGCCGTTGGAGACCGCGAACAGGCTGCTCAGGTCCCAGCGCTCCGGCTCGCGCAGGATCGCCTCTGCGACCGGGCGCCCCATCGCGTCACCGAGGAAGGTGAGCGAGTTGACCCCGGCGGCCTGGACGAGGTCGAGGATCGTCTCGGCAGACCAGGCGGGCTCGGTGTAGAGCGAGACCGTGCAGCCGGCGACATGACCGTTGCCCATGATCCACTGGCTGCCGCCGTGCATCATCGGACCGCAGGCCAGGAGCACCATCGGGGACTCCTGTGCCGCGGCCTCCTCGGCGAGCTGCTCGACGGTGTCGAAGGGCGCTCCGAAGCGGCTCGCGTTCATCGCGGCGCGGATGATGTCCTCCTGGCGCCACACGACGCCCTTCGGCATGCCGGTGGTGCCGCCGGTGTAGATGACGTAGCGGTCATCGGGGCTGCGCTCGATGTCGGGACGCTCCTTGGAAGCGGCGGCGACCGCGGCGTCGTACTCCTCGCCCATCACCAGGGTCGGGATCCCCAGGCCGAGCGCTGCGACGGCCTCGACGTGCTCCGGGCCGATGATCGCCGCGACCGCGTCGGAGTTGCGGTAGAGGTGGTCGAGCTCGTCGTGGAGGTACTTGTGGTTGATGTTGATCGGCACTGCTCGCGCCTTCATGCAGCCGTAGAAGGCGTCGACCCACTCGATCCGGTTGCGGGAGTGGACGGCGACGTGGTCGCCGGGCTTGATGCCCTGCCCGAGGAGGTGGTTGGCGAGCCTGGTCGCGCGCTCGTCGACCTCGGCGAAGCTGTAGGCGTGTTCCATCGTGAACACGGCGGTGCGGTCGGGGATGGCGTCGGCCATCGCCTCGAGGATGTCGGGGAGAGTGATGGGGGTCACATCACCGAGTGTGGCAACTAGAACGTGTTCTCGTCTAGCGGTTGCGGTGCAAAACCTGCCAACGCACGGCGCCGACGGTCGAGGTCGGCCCGCTCCGGTCCGTGCGCGCACAGCGCGATGGCCTCGTCGTAGGCCTCGACCGCCGCATCATGACGTCCTGCCCGCTCCAGCAGTTGCGCCCGTACGGCGGGCAGCCGGTGCCCCGGGAGCGCGACCGACTCCAGTGCCCGGAGCCCGGCCTCGGCGCCGTCGGCCTCGGCCACCGCGACGGCTCGGTTGAGACGTACGACCGGGGTGTCCTGGAGCGCGAGCAGCTCGTCGTAGCGCTCGACGATGCGACCCCAGGCGGTCGCCTCGGAGCTGGGCGCGACGGCGTGCTCGGCGGCGATCAGGGCCTGAAGCAGATAGGGCGCCGGTGCGGCATGGGCGAGCGGGGTGAGGATCGCCAGAGCCTCGGTGATCTCGTCGAGACGCCAGGCGGCGCGGTCCTGGTCGGGCAGCAGGACCAGGCCACCGTCCGGCCCGATCCGGGCATCGCGGCGGGAGTGCTGCAGGAGCATCAGGGCGAGGAGGGCGTCGATCTCCGGATCGGGCGCCGGGAGCACCGATCGCAACACGCGGACCAGCCGGATCGCCTCGCCGGCCAGGTCACTGCGGACGACGTCCGGACCGGTGCCGGGCGCGTAGCCCGCCGTGAACGCGAGGTAGGCGACCTCGGCGACGATGCCGACTCGGTCGGCGAGGTCGGCGACGTCGGTGGGCACCTCGAAGGAGGCCCCGGCCAGCCGCTTTCGCCCCCGGGTGAGCCGGGCCGCCATCGTCGCCTTGGACTGCAGGAAGAGCCGCCCGATGTCCTCGGTCGCCACACCGAGGACCAGCCGGAGGGTCAGCGCGGCGGCCGCCTCACGAGTCAGCGTCGGATGGGCGCAGAGCAGCACCAGCCGGAGCCGTTCGTCGGTGATCGCCTCACCGCCGGCCTCGAGCGGCACCCGGGCCAGCACCTGCTGCGCCTCCTGGGTCACCGCAGCGTCCACCACGAGCAGCGGCATCTTGCGGGCCAGCACCTCCTCCGAGCGGATCCGGTCCACGATCCGGCGCCGCGCGGTGGTGAGCAGCCAGGCCGGTCCGTTCTCCGGATCGCCGTCGACGGGCCAGCGTCGGGCCGCCGCCTCGAACGCATCGGCCAGGCCCTCCTCGGCCAGGTCGAGACGCCGGAACTGCGCGACGAGCAGGGCCAGCAACCGGCCCCACTCCTCGCGCAGCAGCGTCTCGGCGTACGTCACCTGATCTGGACGCCTCGCACGTCGATCACATCCCCTCGTGCTCCACGATCTCGCGGACCTCGAGCGCCGTCTCGAGCTCGGCGAGCACCTTGCAGCACTCGAGCATGTCGTCGACGTCGTCGGTCTCGACCGTGTAGAAGCCGGTCACGTGCTCGACGGTCTCGGCGAACGGGCCGTCGGTGATCACCACCCCATCACCGGTCTTGCGCAGCGTCTTGGCCTTGCTGGAGTGATGCAGCTCGGCGCCGCCGGTGACCTTGTGGCCGCGCTCGGCGAGCAGCTTGGCGAACTTGCCGTGCACCTCGTATCCGGCTGCTTTCTCCTCCGGCGTCGACTCGGCCCAGAAGGCCTCGTTCGTCGGCAGCAGCACCATGTATCTGGTCATCGTGATCCCTTTCGTCCGCTCGGTTTGAGTCTGTCACCGGGGATGACGGGTGGGACGGAAACAAATCGACAGGGAGAAAGAAGGAAGATGTATGTCACCCGTTCAACTCGCCCCGGAAGGCTCCGCGTGTGACCGACCCCCTGCTGCGAGGCGAGCTCGCGCCCGAGCCCCGGACCCTCGTCGACATCTTCCGGGCCACCGCGGCCCAGGTGCCCGACGAGCCGGCCGTGGACGCGGGCAACGGCCTGCTGACGTACGCCGAGCTCGAGGAGGCCGCCGACGGGCTGGCCGCCGAGCTCAACGCCGCCGGGATCGGGCCGGGGGACAAGGTCGGGCTGCGGATCGCAAGTGGCACCACCGACCTGTATGTCGCGATCCTCGGCATCCTCTGCGCGGGTGCCGCCTATGTGCCGGTCGACGCCGACGACCCCGAGGAGCGGGCCAGGCTGGTCTTCGGCGAGGCGCGGGTCGCCGCGGTCGTGACCAACGACCTGCGGGTCACGGCGACAGGGGAGGCCGGCGAGGCGCGTGAGTCGGAGGAGCCCTCGACCGGCGACGACGCCTGGGTGATCTTCACCTCCGGGTCGACCGGCACGCCCAAGGGCGTCGCGGTCACCCACCGCAACGCCGCCGCGTTCGTCGACGCCGAGTCGCGCCTCTTCCTCCAAGCCGCTCCGATCGGGGTCGGGGACCGGGTGATGGCCGGTCTCTCGGTCGCCTTCGACGCGAGCTGTGAGGAGATCTGGCTCGCCTGGCGCTACGGCGCCTGCCTGGTTCCGGCACCCCGTGCGCTGGTGCGCTCCGGGGTCGACGTCGGCCCGTGGCTGGTCGCCAACCAGATCACCGTCGTCTCGACGGTGCCGACGCTGGTGGCGCTGTGGCCGCCGTCGTCGCTCGACAAGGTCCGGCTGCTGATCACCGGCGGCGAGGCGATCCCGCCCGAGCTCGCCGCTCGCCTGGTCACGCCCGAGCGGGAGGTGTGGAACACCTACGGGCCGACCGAGGCGACGGTGGTGGCCTGCGGTGCTCGGCTGAGCGCCGAGGGGCCGGTACGGATCGGCCTCCCGCTCGACGGCTGGGACCTCGCCGTCGTCGACCCGGCGACCGGCATTCCGGTCCCCGAGGGCGAGACCGGCGAGCTGATCATCGGCGGGGTCGGCCTGGCCCGTTACCTGGACGCGGCCAAGGACGCCGAGAAGTACGCTCCGATGCCCACCCTCGGCTGGGACCGCGCCTACCGCTCCGGAGACCTGGTCGTCAACGATCCCGCGGGGCTTCTCTTCGGCGGGCGCGCCGACGACCAGATCAAGCTGGGTGGCCGGCGCATCGAGCTCGGTGAGATCGACAGCGCCCTGCTGCAGCTGGACGGGGTCGTCGGCGCCGCGGCGGCCGTCCGCAAGAGTGCTGCCGGCAACAGCCTGCTGGTCGGCTACGTCACGGTCGAGGACGCCTTCGACCACGCCGCCTCCGTCGCCCGGCTCCGGGCCGACATGCCGGCAGCCCTGGTGCCGCGGCTGGCTGTGGTCGACAGCCTCCCGACGCGTACGAGCGGGAAGGTCGACCGTGACGCACTGCCGTGGCCGCTCACCTCGAGCGCAGGCGCGGGGGAGGGGCTCAGCGACACCGAGACCTGGCTGGCCGGGCTGTGGAACGACGTCCTCGGGGCCCAGGTCGCCGGGTCGGCGGCGGACTTCTTCGACCTCGGCGGCGGCAGCCTGACCGCGGCCCAGATGGTGAGCCTGATCCGGGAACGATTTCCCGAGGTCGCGCTCGGTGACATCTACGACCGGCCGAAGCTCGGCGCGCTGGCGGCCTACATCGACGAGCTGGGCAGCTCGGCTGCGGTCTCCGAACGTGAGGTGCCTGCGGTCCGGCGCCGGACCCAGCTCGCGCAGGTGGTCGCGACGATCCTGCTGCGCTGTCTCGCCGCGCCGCGCTGGTTGACCTGGATCGCGCTCGGGACGACGCTCGCCCAGCCGTGGGCGCCCTGGCTGCCCTCGCTCGGCTGGTGGATCCTCGTGCCGGCGATCCTGCTCTTCCTGACCCCGCCCGGACGGATGCTGGTCGCGGCCGGGGTCGCCCGGGCCGTGCTGCGTGGGATCGAACCGGGCGAGTATCCGCGCGGCGGCACGGTCCATCTGCGGCTCTGGCTGGCGACGCACGCCGTCGACGAGCTCGGCGCGCACGGTCTCGCCGGGGCGTCCTGGATGCTCTGGTACGCCAGGCTGCTCGGTGTGCGGATGGGTAAGAACGTCGACCTGCACAGCCTCCCGCCCGTCACCGGCATGCTCACCCTCGGCAAGGGCTGCTCGATCGAGCAGGAGGTCGACCTCTCCGGCCACTGGATCGAGGGTGACGTGCTCCATCTCGGCGCGGTCGAGGTCGGTGAACGGGCCCGGATCGGGGCGCGGTCGACGCTGCTGCCAGGAGCCCGGGTCGGTGATGACGCCGAGGTCGGGCCCGGGTCGGCCGTCTTCGGCGAGGTGCCGGCGGGCGAGTTCTGGTCCGGCTCCCCGGCGGTCCGGGCCGCCCGGGAGGCACGCGGCCCGTGGCAGCCTCCCCAGGCGCGAGCCCGGGTGTGGATGCTCCTCTACGGCATCGCCGCCGCCGTGCTCGCGCTGCTGCCCGCGGTCGCCATCGGCGTCGGCGTGCTCGTCGCCGTGGCGCTGGCCGGGGTGCCTGGGTCCTACACCGACGTCGGCCCGCTGCTCGCCTGGAGCCCGGTCGGCGTGGCGGCCGGCTTCTGCGCCCTGGCCGCGCTGATCTTGGCGGTGGTGCGGCTGGCCGGGCTGGCGATCACCCCCGGCGTACATCCGGTACGCAGCCTGGCCGGTGTCGCGGTCTGGTCGACGATGCAGGTGCTCGACGAGGCGCGCACGTGGCTCTTCCCGCTCTACTCCTCGACGCTGACGCCGCTGTGGCTGCGCGCGCTCGGAGCGAAGATCGGCAAGCGCGTCGAGGCGTCGACGGTGCTGATGATTCCCCGGCTGACGCAGGTCAACGACCAGAGCTTCCTGGCCGACGACACCCTGATCGGTGGCTACGAGCTCGGCGGCGGCTGGCTCCGGGTCGAGCGGGTGAAGATCGGCAAGCGCGCCTTCGTCGGCAACTCGGGCATGGCTGCCCCGGGCCGCAAGGTGCCGAAGGCGTCCCTGGTCGCCGTGCTCAGTGCGGCTCCCCGCCGAAAGCGGGCCCAGAAAGGGGAGAGCTGGCTCGGCTCGCCGCCGGCGCCGCTGCGGAGAGCGGCCGGCGACGCCGACTCGGGGCGAACCTATGACCCGCCCACGCGTCTCCGGATCGCCCGGGCGATCGTCGAGCTGGCCCGGCTGGTGCCGCAGACGCTCGCAGCGCTGCTCTCCGCCGGCGTCGGCTATGTGCTCGTGCGGATCTGGGCGGCCACCGACCTCCTGGTCGCGGTCCTGGTCGCCGGGCCGGTGCTCGCGCTGGCCGGAGCGGTCGCTGCCGGCCTCACGGTGCTCGCCAAGTGGCTGCTCGTCGGCCGGGTCCGGGCCGGCTCGCACCCGCTGTGGAGCTGGTTCGTGTGGGCCAACGAGCTGGCCGACACCTTCGTCGAGGTGCTCGCGGCGCCGTGGTTCACCGGCGCGGTGTCGGGCACGCCGGTGCTCAACCTCTGGTTCCGGGCGCTGGGGGCGAAGATCGGCCGGGGCGTGTGGATCGAGACCCACTGGCTCCCCGAGACCGACCTGGTCGAGCTCGGCGACGGAGCCACGGTCAACGCCGGGACGGTCGTGCAGACCCACCTCTTCCACGACCGCGTGCTGGCCCTCGACACGGTCGTCCTCGAGACCGGCGCCACGCTGGGGCCGAACTCGGTGATCCTGCCCGCAGCCGCGATCGGCCGGCATGCGGTCGTCGGCCCGGTGTCGCTGGTGATGCGCGGGGAGAGCCTTCCGGACAAGACGCTGTGGATCGGCAACCCCATCGGTCCGTGGGACCGATCGAGCGAGGACACCCTCTAACATGACCGCCGTGCCGAACCTCCCCACAGCCGACCCCTACCTTCCCGGTCACGGGGACCTGTCGTGGAGCGCGACCCACTACGACCTGGAGCTCACCTACGACCTGGTCGGGAACCGGCTCGCGGGCACGGCCACGATCCGCGCGGTCGCCGTCGTTGACATCAGCCGCGTCGTCCTCGATCTCGCCCACCTGCGCGTGCAGAAGGTCGCGGTCGACGGCCGTACGCCGGCGAAGTGGGCCCACAACGACCACCGGCTGGTGCTGAACCTCCGCTCGCGGATCGCGGCCGGCGAGGAGTTCGTGGTCACGGTCAGATACTCCGGCAAGCCCCGTCCGGTCGTGCACTCCCATCACGGCGACGCCGGTTGGGAAGAGCTCGACGACGGCGTCATCGTCGCAGGTCAGCCGCATGGTGCGCCGACCTGGTTCCCCTGCAACGACCGGCCCTCCGACAAGGCCCGCTACGCGATCAGCGTGACCACCGCGCCCGGTTACGCGGTCGTCTCCAACGGCGAGCTGACCTCCCGCGTACGCCGCGGCAGCGGGGAGACGTGGCGCTACTGGCAGGCCGAGCCGATGGCGACCTATCTCGCCACGGTGCAGATCGGGCGTTACCGCGTCGTCGACATGGAGCCGACGGAGGGGCCGGGCGGCCAGGTGCCGATCCGGGCTGCGTACCCGGTCGACGCCACCGCCGAGTTCGACGCCTCCTTCGGGCGGCAGCGGGAGATGCTGGCCTACTTCACCTCGATCTTCGGGCCCTACCCGTTCGCCTCCTACTCCGTCGTGGTCACCGACGACGAGCTCGAGATCCCGCTCGAGTCGCAGTCGCTGTCGACCTTCGGGCGCAACCACCTAACCGGCGAGTGGGCAGAGGTACGCCTCGTGGCCCATGAGCTCGCCCACCAGTGGTTCGGCAACGCGGTGACGCTGCGCGAGTGGCGTGACATCTGGCTGCACGAGGGCTTCGCCTGCTACAGCGAGTGGCTGTGGTCGGACGCGTCCGGCGGACGCGCGTGCGGCGAGCACGCCCGGCACCACCACCGCCGGCTGGCCGAGCTGCCGCAGGACCTGGTGCTCGCCGACCCCGGCCCCGAGGACATGTTCGACGACCGCGTCTACAAGCGTGGAGCGCTCACCCTGCACGCGCTGCGGCGCACGGTCGGCGACGAGCCGTTCTTCCGGCTCCTGCGCACCTGGGTCTCCCGGCACAGCGGCGGCTCGGTCACCACCGCCGACTTCGAGGCCCACGCGGCCGAGGTCTGCGGCCGCGACCTCACCCCGCTCTTCGACGCCTGGCTACGGCAGCCGGCGCTGCCGGACCTGCCCGCCTGAGGATCCTGCCCTGGCGTAATTTGTGAGCATGCCAGAGCTGACCTTCCGTGACGCCAACCTCTCCGACGTGGACCCCCTGGTCGAGCTGATCGAGTCGGCCTACCGCGGCGACGCCTCCCGGGCCGGGTGGACCACCGAGGCCGATCTGCTCGCCGGCCAGCGCACCGACGCCGATGGCGTACGCGAGGTGATCACCGCCCCGGGATCCCGCCTCCTCGTCGCCGAGGCTGAGACACATCCGGGGGCCGAGCGTCCGGGCGAGATCGTCGCCTGCTGCCAGCTGCAGAAGCGCGAGGCGTACGTCTACTTCGGCATGTTCTCCGTCTCGCCGCAGCTCCAGGGAGCCGGTGTCGGTAAGGCCGTCATCGCCGAGGCCGAGCAGATCGCGCGGGACTGGGGTGCGGAGGAGATCCGGATGACCGTGATCCGCCAGCGCGAGGACCTGATCGCGTTCTACGAGCGGCGGGGGTTCCGGCGTACGGGCTGCTTCGAGCCGTTCCCCTACGGCGACGAGCGCTTCGGCCTTCCACTGCGTGACGATCTGGAGTTCGCCGAGCTCGCGAAACGACTCTGATCGGGCCCCATTTTCTTGCACTCTCTGGGGTCGAGTGCTAAACATGAATCTGGCACTCTTACCATGAGAGTGACAACAAACCGGACCGGTGACGTTGAGGCGTCGCGAGCGGCAGGGAAGGGTTCTGCCGGGAGTGACGTCGTCCGTCGCGGGCAACCCATCGGACCGGATCCAACGAACTTCCCAAGTGAAGGATCGCAGGAGCAATGCCGAAGCTCATCGCTTTCAACGAGGAGGCCCGTCGGGGTCTGGAGAAGGGTCTCAACACCCTCGCCGACGCCGTCAAGGTCACCCTCGGTCCCAAGGGCCGCAACGTAGTGCTCGAGAAGAAGTGGGGTGCCCCCACGATCACCAACGATGGTGTTTCCATCGCCAAGGAGATCGAGCTCGAGGACCCCTACGAGAAGATCGGTGCCGAGCTGGTCAAGGAGGTCGCGAAGAAGACCGACGACGTCGCCGGTGACGGCACGACGACCGCGACCGTTCTCGCCCAGGCGCTCGTCCGCGAGGGCCTGCGCAACGTCGCCGCGGGTGCCAACCCGGCCGGCCTGAAGCGCGGCATCGAGGCGGCCGTCGACGCCGTCTCCGAGCAGCTGCTCGCCCAGGCCAAGGACATCGAGACCAAGGAGCAGATCGCTGCTACCGCCTCGATCTCCGCTGCTGACTCCACCGTCGGCGAGATCATCGCCGAGGCGATGGACAAGGTCGGCAAGGAAGGCGTCATCACCGTCGAGGAGTCGAACACCTTCGGGCTCGACCTCGAGCTGACCGAGGGTATGCGCTTCGACAAGGGCTACATCTCGGCCTACTTCGTGACCGACCCGGAGCGTATGGAGACCGTCCTCGACGACCCGTACATCCTGATCGTCAACTCGAAGATCTCCAGCGTCAAGGACCTGATCCCGGTCCTGGAGAAGGTCATGCAGACCGGCAAGCCGCTGGTCATCCTGGCCGAGGACGTCGACGGCGAGGCTCTCTCGACGCTGGTCGTCAACAAGATCAAGGGCACCTTCAAGTCCGTCGCCGTCAAGGCTCCGGGCTTCGGTGACCGCCGCAAGGCCATGCTGCAGGACATCGCCATCCTCACCGGTGGCCAGGTCATCTCCGAGGAGGTCGGCCTCTCCCTGGAGACCGCCGGCATCGAGCTGCTCGGCCAGGCCCGCAAGGTCGTCATCACCAAGGACGAGACCACCATCGTCGAGGGTTCGGGCGACCAGGGTCAGATCGAGGGTCGGGTCAACCAGATCCGCGCCGAGATCGAGAAGTCGGACTCCGACTACGACCGCGAGAAGCTCCAGGAGCGCCTCGCCAAGCTGGCCGGCGGCGTGGCCGTCATCAAGGTCGGCGCGGCCACCGAGGTCGAGCTCAAGGAGCGCAAGCACCGCATCGAGGACGCCGTTCGCAACGCGAAGGCTGCTGTCGAGGAGGGCATCCTCGCCGGCGGTGGCGTCGCGCTGATCCAGGCTGCCGCCGTCGCGTTCGAGAAGCTCGAGCTCGAGGGCGACGAGGCCACCGGCGCCTCGATCGTCAAGGCCGCCATCTCGGCCCCGCTGAAGCAGATCGCCATCAACGCCGGCCTCGAGGGCGGCGTCGTGGCGGAGAAGGTCGCCGGCCTCCCGCAGGGCCACGGCCTCAACGCCGCCACGGGTGAGTACGTCGACCTGCTGGCCGCGGGCATCATCGACCCGGCCAAGGTGACCCGCTCGGCGCTGCAGAACGCCGCGTCGATCGCCGCGCTGTTCCTCACCACCGAGGCAGTCGTCGCCGACAAGCCGGAGAAGGCCGCCGCTGGTGGCGACCCGACCGGTGGCATGGGCGACATGGGCGGCATGGGCTTCTGAGTCCGTCCCGCTAGCGCACAAAGAGGGCCCCTCCTTCGGGAGGGGCCCTCTTTCGTATCGGCTGAAGGTAGTCCCGGACGTTCCGGCCCATTGCTCGAGAGCAGAGGGGCTGGTCCGTCCGGGACTACCTGATCTTCGACCTCGACGTGTCAGATCAGGATGGGAACCAGGCGATCCGCAGAGCGGCCAGACCGTCGTCGGCCGAGCCCATCGTGCTCAGGTGGAGCACCTGATCCTCCGGGATCGAGTCGCGGTCGAGGCGGATCGTGAAGGCATCCTCCTCGCTCAGGATGGCCTCGATCTTCGGGGCCGAGTCGTCGCCGGGGCCGTCGGCGGTCGAATCGCTCTCCTGCTGGCGCTCGCCCTGCTCGGGTCCGGTGCCGGTGTCAAGCGACCTGCCGCCGTCGTCGCCGACGGACACGGAGGCGCCGGAGTCGTAGTCGACCTCGGCGGCGACCCCGTGCTGGTGGAGGGCCTGCTCGAGGCCCGCAGCGTCGTCGAGGCGGTAGATGGTCACGACGATGTCGTCGCGGGACTCGTCGATGGCGTACGCCGGGGTCGGCCCGGACACGGCGACGACGGCCGCGGTGGCGGAAGCGGCGACCGCGGCTGGCAGGGCCGCCCAGCGCCACCGGCGCGCCCGCCGGGCTCGGGCGGAGCGGACGGGAGTCGGGGTGGGAGTGGCGACGTGATCGCGCAGCTCGGTGAGCAAGGACTGCTCGAAGGTGTTCATGCCTGGACCTCCAGGGGAATGAGATGTGACTGGACCCGGGCGCGGCTGCGGTGCAGCCGGACCCGCGCGGTGCCCGGCTTCACCCCCAGCACGTCGGCGGCCTCGGTCACGGTGAGCCCGTCGACGGCGACCAGCTCCATCAGCGCCCGGTCGCGGCGTGGCAGGGACGCCAAGGCGTCATAGAGGCGCCGCGCCTCGCGCGCGGCGTCGATCCGGGACTCGATCGCTGCTAGTGAGTCGGGGTCGAGCAGTCGGCGGCCGGCGATGCGGCGTACGACGTCCTTGTCCTTCTTCTGGCGGCGGAACTCGGCGGCGACCACGTTGCGGGCGACGCCGGTGAGCCACGCGGCGGGCGCGCCGCGGTCGGCCCGGTAGGAGGTGGCCGCGTCGATCGCGGCGAGGAACACCTCGGCGGTCAGGTCCGCCGCCAGGTGCGGGTCGGTGACCCGTCTGGCCACAAAGCGCTGCACAAGATCGAGGTGCTCGCGGTAGAACGCCTCGAATGCATCGGGATCATCGCCGATCCGTCCGACGTCCGCTTCTGGTGTGCTCATGTCTCCTCTTGGATCCTGGCGCTCCCGACGTTACAGACCGGGGTCTCGGCCGCCCGGCTACTCTCGACGGCATGAGCCCGAAGGCGATGTCGGCGCTGGCGATCTCAGCCGTGCTGCTCGCTGGATGCGGCGGTGAGCCGGCCGCTGCGCCGTCGTCTCCTGGAACGACACCGTCGGCCTCGGCGAGCCCGGCCATACCCTCTCCGTCCCCGTCCGAGTCGCTGCCACCGGTGACCGACAAGGTCTCGCTCCCGCAGCTGATGCGCGAAGAGTTCCCGGGCGGTCAGGTGAAGGTGCTGCGGGAGTCGGGGAGCACGGACGCCTACCGGCGCTTCGAGGTCAGCCATCCGAGCGGCCCGCTCACGATCACCGGCGTGCTCTTCCGGCCGCGCGGGGCGGGGCCGTTCCCTGGCGTGGTCTTCGCGCACGGTCACATCGACACCGACATCTACGTCACTGGCCAGGGCCTTCGGCGCGAGCAGGACCGGCTGGCGCGGGAGGGCTACGTCGTCCTGCACACCGACTACCGCGGCCACGCCGGGTCATCGTCCATCCCGGAGGGCACCGAGGAGGACGAGAGCCGACTGGGCTACACCCGGGACACCATCAACGCGGTCCAGGCGATGAAGAGACTTCCGTACGTCGACCCCGACCGCACCGCGCTGCTCGGCCGCTCGATGGGCGGGGGAGTGGTGATGAACGCGCTCGTCGCCCAGCCGGACCTGGTGCGGGCCGGTGTGACGTACGCATCGGTCTCCTCAGACATCGTCGACAACATCAACCGGTGGGCGGTGCCGTCGCGGCCAGACGAGGTCGCCCGGCTCTACCGGCAGCACGGCGATCCTGAGCAGCAGCCCGAGTTCTGGGAGGGGCTGTCGGCCCGGACGTACTTCGACCGCATCGAGGTCCCGGTGCAGATGCACCACGGGACCGATGATGAGTCCTGCCCGATCGGATGGGCCTACACGACCCGGGACCTGATGGAGACCGCGGGCGTACGTCAGCGACTGTGGGTCTACCAAGGGGAGCAGCATGCCTTCGGGCCGCAGTGGGACCTCTCCATCCGTCGGGTCCTCGGGTTCCTCGATCGTCATCTGGCCTGAGCCCACGGGCACCGAGAATGAGTCGATAGGTCCATCGATCTGGGGACTTTCGACACTGTCTCGACAGCACCCCGGTGGCGGAGCATGGGTCCTCCACACACAGTGGCCGACTGCGGGGAAGCGTCTGGATCTGGGGGGCTTTGAAGCCCAAGGAGACATCCGGGTGAAGTTCTGCAGCGGCGGGCGGGGTCAGGGCTGATCGAAGCCAGGGCCCCGCCTGCGTGTGTGCCAACTTGAGGGTGTCAACCGGGTCCCTGGACGGCACCCAACGATGAGGCATGATGTTGGCATGAGCCAGGACGTCGGACCGAACACCGGGATGGAGCAGCCGCGGTCGCCATGGCGCTGGGTGGCGGCCGTCGGAGCTGCCGCGGTCGTGCTCGTCGCCATCGTCGCCTCGTTCGGGCTCTTGGGCTCCGACGACACCGCCGAAGACCCCGCTGCCGCACCTCCGTCGCCGACCGCGACGGTCACCGAGACCGCGCCGGTCCCGTCGGCATCGGCTTCTTCCGGAGGTGCGGGGGCGACCGAGCTGACCGTCGTCGCGGACGCCGCCCGCTGCCTCCCGCCGACCTCGAAGTGGCTCTCGCAGAACGCCGCGCTGGCCTTCGAGGGCACCGTGGAGAGCATGAAGAAGGATGAGGCCGTCCTGCGGGTGAAGACGTGGATGTACGCCGATGGCGTCGGCGGCACCGACACCGTCCGGATCATCCTGCCGGCGCCGAGCACGATCCCGATGCCCGAGTTCGAGAAGGGCAAGGACTACCTGGTCGCGGCCAAGGGCGATGGCAAAGTCATCGGCTGCGGCTACAGCGACGTCAAGAGCGCGAAGCTGCAGAAGCTGTACACCTCCGCGTTCAAGTGACGGGCAGATGATCGCGGGGCTGCTGCTCGCCGCCGGCGCCGGCCGGCGGATGGGTAGGCCCAAGGCACTCGTCGACGACTGGCTGGTCCGGTCGATCGAGGTGCTGCGCCAGGGTGGTTGCGACGACGTGCTCGTCGTGCTCGGAGCGTCTGCGGACGAAGCCAGGGCGCTGCTCCCCGCCGATCAGGAGGTCATCCTCGCCGAGGACTGGGACGAGGGGATGGGCGTCTCGTTGCGGGCCGGGTTGCGGGCGTTGGGCGAGCAGGTCGACGCGGTCGTCGTCCATCTCGTCGATCTGCCTGATGTGGGCCCCGACGTGGTTGCCCGGGTGGTCACCTCGACGAGCTCGGTCACTGGAGCGTTGGCGCGTGCGGCGTACTCGGGCGTCCCCGGCCACCCGGTGCTGATCGGCCGCGACCATTGGGCCGGGGTCATCGAAGCCGCGGTCGGCGACGAAGGCGCCCGGGCCTACCTGAGGTCCCACGACTTACGCGTGGTGGAGTGCGGCGACCTGGCTGGTGGGCGGGACGTCGACAGTCGGTGACGGGCGCTGCCGGGGTAGTCCGGTAGCGACCTGCCTATTACTCGCCGGTATATGGGCAGTTCGCTACCGGACTACCCCGCCGTCCGCCACCCAACCACCAACCAACGACACGCGCTCTACGCTGAGGGGCATGGAGTCGCTGACGCCCGAGATGATCGCCGACCGGCTGGCGGCGACGGGTTACCTGGCCGATCCGGAGCTGGCGACGGTGACCTTCCTCGGGCTGCGGATGCAGCGGCCGCTGCTGCTCGAGGGCGAGCCCGGCACCGGCAAGACCGCGCTCGCCGAGGCGGTCGCCGAGGCGCTGGACCTGCCTTTGGTGCGGCTGCAGTGCTATGAGGGGATCGACGCCAGCCAGGCGCTCTACGACTGGGACTTCGCCCGCCAGATCCTGCATCTGCGTGCGCTCGAGGCGACAGGTGGCACGGCCGAGGTCGAGGAGGCCGAGAAGTCCCTCTACGACGAGCGGTTCCTGCTCGCCCGACCCGTGCTGGCCGCGCTGCGCCAGTCGCCGTCGGTGCTGCTCGTCGACGAGGTCGACCGGGCCGACGACGAGTTCGAGGCGTTTCTGCTCGAGGTGCTGTCGACGTATCGGGTGACGATCCCGGAGTTCGGGACGGTGGCGGCCGTGGTCCCGCCGATCGTCGTGCTCACCTCCAACCGCACCCGCGAGCTCCACGACGCCCTCAAGCGCCGCTGCCTCTACCACTGGATCGACCACCCGGGGCTGGAGCGCGAGATCGAGATCGTACGCAGCCGAGCCCCCGAGGTCGCGGACGAGCTCGCCCGCCAGGTGGTCACCGTGGTCCAGCAGCTACGCAGCGCCGAGGGCGCGAGCGCGCTGCTGAAGCCGCCGGGAGTCGCCGAGACGCTCGACTGGGCGCGCGCCCTGCACCACCTCGGCTCGACCGAGATGGACCTGGAGAGCGCCGCGGCCACGATCGGCGCGCTCGTCAAGCACCGGGAGGACGCCGACCGCGTCCGGATCGCCCTGGACCGGCTGCTGGCATGAGCGGTCACGAAGGCGACTGTGTTGGTCTCGACACGCCTCCGCCTAGCGGCTCCGGCGGCTCGACCAGCGGGGCATCGTCGGTCGATCCGGACGAGCGCCAGCGAGTCCGTGTCGAGACCAACACAGCCGACTCGCGCAACGATGGCCCCGCGATCCTGCTCGGCTTCACCCGAGCCCTCAGAGCAGCGGGGATCTCGGTGACCCAGGACCGCGCCCACGGGTTCCTGCAGGCGACGGCGATCGTCGGCGCCGGTGACCCGGTCGCGACCTACCGGGCGGGAAGGGCCACGTTGTGCGCCGGTCCGGACGACCTGCGCCGCTACGACCAGGTCTTCGAGGCCTGGTTCGGGTCGACGACGACGCTGCCGAAGCCGCAGGGGCCGCCGCGTACGGTCTCGGTCTTCTCCACCCTTCCCGAGACCGAGCCGCAGCCGGGGGAGGAGGCCGCGGAGGGCCCCGACGAGGTCGTCCGGGCGCGCGCCAGCGACCTGGAGACCCTGCGTCACCGGGACGTCGCCGATCTCGACCCGGCCGAGCAGGAGCGGGTGGCCGCGCTGATCGCGCGCCTCCGCCCGCGAGCCCCGCGACGACGGACCCCGCGGCAGGATCCCTGGCGGCGAGGGCGGGTCGACGCCCATCGCACCTTGCGGGCCAGCCTGCGACACCTCGGTGAGCCGGCCGGGATCCACTACCGCAGGCGTGGCGAGCGGCCGCGCCGAGTCGTGTTGCTGATCGACGTGTCCGGGTCGATGAGCGCCTATGCGGACGTCTTGCTGCGAGTCGCCCACCGGGTGGTCTCGACGAGCTCGACGACCAGGGGCGGCGCGGTCTTCACGATGGGGACCCGGCTCACCAACGTCACTCGCGCACTGCGCCACCGCGACCCCGACCGAGCACTCGCCGCGGCAGGCGAGACGGTGCCTGACTGGTCGGGCGGGACCCGCCTCGGTGACAACCTGCAGGCGTTCCTGCAGCGACACCAGGGGCTGGCCAGGGGTGCCGTGGTGGTCATCGCGAGCGACGGCTGGGAGCGCGGCGACCCGACCCTTCTCGAGGAGCAGACGGCGAGGCTGCATCGTCTCGCGCATCGGGTGGTGTGGGTCAACCCACACCGTGGCAAGGTTGGATATGAACCGCTGCAGCGAGGCATCGTCGCGGTGCTGCCGCATGTGGACGACTTCGTCGCCGGACATTCGCTGGCGACGTACGAGGATCTGGTGGAGGTGATCGCGCGTGCGTGACGTACTCGACGATCTGATGACGTGGTGGGAGTCCGACGAGACCGTGGCGGTCGCCACGGTGGTGGCGACCTTCCAGTCGGCGCCCCGTCCGCCGGGAGCCTCGATGCTCGTCGGCCCCGACGAGACCGCGGTCGGCTCGGTCTCCGGCGGCTGCGTCGAGGGTGCCGTCTACGAGGTCGCCCGCGAGGTCGCCGGGTCAGGGGTCCCGGAGCTCAACCGCTACGGCGTCTCCGACGACGACGCCTTCTCCGTCGGTCTGACCTGCGGCGGCATCCTCGACGTCTTCGTCGAGAAGGTGTCCAAGGAGACGTTCCCCGAGCTCGGCGAGCTCGCCGAGGACGTACGCAGCGGCAGCCCGGTCGCGCTCGCGACCGTCATCGAGCACCCCGACCCCGAGATCCTCGGGCGCCGCGTCCTCATCCGCCCCGAGGGGGTCAAGGGGTCGCTCGGCAGCGCCCGGATGGACGACGCCGTCCACGACGACGCGCTCGGGCTCTTGGCCCAGGGCACCAACCAGACCCTCTCCTACGGCATCGACGGCGAGCGCCGAGGTGAGGGCATGCGGGTCTTCGTCTGGTCCTTCGCGCCCAAGCCCCGGATGCTGGTCTTCGGCGCGATCGACTTCGCTGCCGCCGTCGCTCGCGTCGGTGCGTTCCTCGGCTATCACGTCACCGTCTGTGACGCCCGCCCGGTCTTCGCGACCAACTCCCGCTTCCCCGAGGCCGACGAAGTCGTCGTCGACTGGCCCCACCGCTTCCTCAACCAGGAGGTCGAGGCCGGCCGCATCGACCAGCGCACCGTGATCGCCGTCCTCACCCACGACCCGAAGTTCGACGTACCTCTCCTCGAGGTCGCCCTCCGCCTCCCCGACATCGCCTATGTCGGTGCGATGGGCTCCCGCCGCACCCACGACGATCGCCTCGCCCGTCTGGTCGACGCCGGCCTCACCGACGAGGAGATCGCCCGCCTGAGCAGCCCCATCGGCCTCGACCTCGGCGCCCGTACGCCGGAGGAGACCGCCATCTCGATCGCCGCCGAGATCATCGCCGGCCGCTGGGGCGGCAGCGGCGAGCGCCTGGCGACCACCGCCGGACGGATCCACGAAGAGCGTTAGAAAGACACAAAAAACCCTCAGTGCATCTACAAACGGGCCACGATGGCTTTGCTACGGTCGAAGGGTGAAGAGAACATGGCAGCTCGGAAATGTCCTCGCCCTCCTCTTTGCGCTGGTGGCCAACTTCCTGACCGGTGCACAGATTCTCGATCTGCCGGCGATCGGTGAGATCTCGGACAAGTACGCGACGTATCTGACCCCGGCTGGGTACGCGTTCTCGATCTGGACACCCATCTACCTGCTGCTGATCGTCTTCGTGGTCTACCAGGCGAGGGATCTTCGTGAGCCTCGCGACGACAATGACGTTCCGCAAGAGCTCGGGCCGCTCTTCATCGTCGCCAGCATCTGCAACGGGCTGTGGACCTACGTCTTCGTGCGGGAATGGGTCGGGCTCTCCGTCGTCGTCCTGCTGACTCTCACCGCAACGCTCTATGCCGCGCTGTGGCGCCTCGGGGTGGGCACGACCCAGCCGTCCACGAAGGACTTCCTCATGGTCTGGCTGCCGCTGATGCTCTACACGGGATGGGTGACCGCGGCGAGCATCGTCAACATCGCGACCTACCTCGACTCGCAGGATGTGACGGTCAGCCCGCTGGCCACGATCGTGGTGATGGTGGTGCTCACCGCCGCTCTGCTGACGCTTCTGCTCAAGCGCAACCTGCGAGAGCTGCTGATCTCCTGCGCCTGGGCACTGGGCGCGATCGGTCTCCGCCAGATCCAGCTGTCGCAGAGCACGTCGGTGGCGGTCGTGGCGCTGGTCTGCGCCGGCATCCTGGTCCTCGCCATGCTCTTCCACGCGATCGCTCGCGGACTGTCGTACGACGGACCGCAGCGAAGCGCCCCGGCCTGACCGTCAGCACGCCGAGCTGAGCACGAGCTCTACAGCTCCTTCTCGTAGAAGAGCGACCGCGGCCCGGAGCCGCGGCCCTCGTGGTTGTCGAAGCCGAACTTCTCGTACAGCGCCCGGGCTGACTTGTCGTCCTCGCTCGTCCCCAGATCCATGTTCGTCGCCCCACGAGCCTTCGCCTCGTCGATGATCGCCTGCAGCAGGACGGTGCCGAGGCCCTGGCCGCGGCGGTCGGGCACGACGTAGAGCTCGGCGAGGTAGGCCTCGAGCTCGTCGGCCATGGTCTGCACGCGGAAGCGGGTGATGCCGTGGCCCACCGCCGGCTCGCCGATCAGCATCACGGTCGTGTCCCCGTTCTCGACCAGCCGGCTCAGGTGCCCGGCGAGCTCGTCGGCGGGCGGGACGGGGTAGTTGTACTCGGTGTTGAAGTCGACCTGCAGCCTGGCCGCGGTCTCGAAGTCGGCCTTGGTCGTCGCGGTGCGTGTCTCCATGCACCAACTCTGACACCGGCGCGCGCCCGCCGTGAGGCTTGTGGCCGAAGCGTGTACGGAGCAGGTGTGCCCGGGTACCACGGAGGGGATCGTGAGGCACGTCACAGGGTGCTACGTTGGCAGGACCCAGTCTCGAGGGCCGAGCTCCAAAGGGGGAGTGATGGTTCGTAGCGATCTGCAGGAGCGCCGCATCAGCGCGGCGCGGGCGTGGACCGCCTTCGTGGAGAGCGGCGATGCCGCTGAGGACTTCGTCAGGCCGGAGATCCTGTCGAGCTGGACGCGCTCTGCGACGGCCATCACGCCCGACGTCCGCGAGGCGCCGCTGGCCGACGAGGACGAGACCCGAGAGATGTGGCGCGACTCGCCGCTCCAGGTGGCCGTCGAGCGGGTCGAGCAGGAGCTGCGGTGCACCGCCGACGACGGTGATCTCGTCATCGCGATCACCGACCCGGACACCCGGGTCCTGTGGACCTACGGCGGCCGGGTGATGCGCCACAAGGCCGAGTCGGTGAACTTCGTGCCCGGAGGGCGCTGGGACGACCGGTCGGCCGGCACCAACGCGCTCGACCTCGCCAACCGCACCGAAGCTCCGGCCATGGTCTTCGGACCCGAGCACTACGCCGAGGCGGTGCACAACTGGGTCTGCTGGGCGGCGCCGCTGCACGACCCGGTCACCGGCAAGCACCTCGGCGTCCTCGACCTCTCCACCACGTGGGACCGCACCCACCCGATCGGCCTGGCCACCGCCCGGGTGATGGCGCGCCTGATCGAGGGAGCGCTGCCGAAGCTGCCGACCCAGCGAGGAGGCGACGAGGCGATCGAGCAGCCCGGCCTGGTGCTCACGCTGCTCGGCACCGCGGAGACCTGGCTCGACGGGAAGCGGCTGCTGCTCAACCGCCGCCAGACCGAGATCCTCGCGCTGCTCGCGCTCCACCCCGAGGGCCTCTCGCTCGAGCGGTTGCACGCGATGGTCTACGGCGACCAGGCGGTCACCTTCTCGACGCTCAAGGCCGAGGTCTCCCACCTGCGCCACGCCCTGGGTGGCCAGGTCGCCTCCCGCCCCTACCGCCTGCTGATGCCGGTCGTGACCGACGTCGAGCAGGTCCTCGCCCTGATCCGGCACGGCCGGGTGGCCGCTGCCGTCGAGGCGTACGGCGGTGATCTCTTGCCCGGCACCAACAGCCCGGCGCTGGCCGAGATGGCCGAGTACGTCGCGGTCGCGCTGCGCGAGGCGCTGATCGCCGACCCGCAGCCCGACGCGGTGCTGAGCTACAGCGAGCTGGCTCCGTACGACACCGAGGTCGTCGACGTCTGTCTGCGCCGTCTGGGCGGCAGCGCCCACCCGGCGTTGCCGCTGCTCAGGGCGCGGTTGGCGGCCAGTCGATAGCCAGCCAACCGGTGCCCAACCCTGCGCGTTCTACTGTGATCTGGCCCACACGGTTTCAACTAGAACAGTGACGTCTGGCAGGGAGACAACATGGCCCGGATCAGCATGCGCGTCGACGGTATGAAGGTCACCGACGACGTCGAACCGCGGACACTGCTCGTGCAGTATCTGCGCGAAGGACTCGGCAAGACCGGCACGGTGATCGGTTGCGACACCAGCAACTGCGGCGCCTGCACGGTCCATCTCGACGGCGACTCGGTGAAGTCGTGCAACGTGCTCGCGGTGCAGGCCGACGGGTGTGAGGTGACCACGATCGAGGGCCTCGCCGACACGGTCGAGACCGACCTCCACCCGGTGCAGGAAGCGTTCCGTGAGTGTCACGGTCTCCAGTGCGGGTTCTGTACCCCCGGGATGATCATGCAGTCCGTCGACCTGCTCAAGCGCAACCCTCAGCCCAGCGAGGATGAGATCCGCGAGGGCATCGAGGGCAACCTGTGCCGCTGTACGGGCTACCACAACATCGTCCGGGCGGTTCAGCAGGCCGCGGGCACGGAGGTGAACGCGCTGTGACCGCCACCGAGACACGTCCGGACCAGACGCTCGAGATCGGCCGCGACCGGCGCCGCAAGGAGGACGCGCGCCTGATCACCGGTCGGACCCGCTGGACCGACAACATCAACCTGCCCGGGATGCTGCACCTGGCCATGGTGCGCAGCCCCTTCGCCCATGCCCGGATCACGGGCATCGACACCAGCGCCGCGGAGGAGTCCGAGGGCGTGGTGACCGTGCTGGCCGCCAAGGACTTCGACGAGAGCCTCGGCGTCTGCATCAACGCCTGGCCGATCACGCCCGACCAGAAGACGCCGGCCCACCCGCCGATCGCCTCCGACCGGGTCACCTTCGCCGGTGAGATCGTCGCTATCGTGGCCGCCCGGTCCGCGGCCGCCGCCCGGGACGCCGCCGAGATGGTCGAGGTCGACTACGAGGAGCTCCCCGCGGTCGTCTCCCTCGAGGAGGCGGTCAAGGACGAGGTGCTCGCGCACCCCGACCTCGGCACCAACAAGTCCGCGCTGTGGGTCTTCGACAGCGCCCAGGCCGGCACCGGCGGAAACGTCGATGAGGCAATCGCCTCCGCCAAGGGCGACGGCATCCTCATCGAGCGGACCTACCGCCAACAGCGCCTGATCCCGGCGTTCATGGAGCCCCGCAGCGTGGTGTGCGACCCGACCGGTGAGCAGATCACGGTGTGGAGCGCCACCCAGATCCCGCACATCCTGCGGTTCGCGTTGGCGGCGACCACGGGCGTGTCCGAGTCGAAGATCCGGGTGATCGCGCCCGACGTCGGCGGAGGCTTCGGCGGCAAGCTCCAGCAGACGCCGGAGGAGATGATCGTCTTCGCGGTCGCCCGCCGGCTCGGCAAGCCGGTGAAGTACACCGAGACCCGCTCGGAGTCTCTCCTAGCCGCTCACCATGGCCGCGACCAGATCCAGAAGCTGACCCTCTCGGCCACCAAGGACGGTCAGGTCACCGGCCTCAAGGTCGAGCTCGACGCCAACCTGGGGGCGTACGTCGCCATCGTCGGCGGCGGTGTCCCGGTGCTCGGCGCCTTCATGTTCAACGCGATCTACAAGTTCCCGGCCTACCAGTTCAACTGCCAGACGGTCTTCACCAACACCACCTGGACCGACGCCTACCGCGGTGCAGGACGGCCGGAGGCGACGTACGCCATCGAGCGGCTGATGGACGAGCTGGCCGCCGAGGTCGGGGTCGACCCGCTCGAGATCCGGGAGAAGAACTGGATCAAGCACGAGGAGTTCCCGTTCACCACCATCGCGGGCCTGACCTACGACTCCGGGAACTACGAGGCGGCGACCGCCAAGGCGAAGGAGATGTTCGGCTACGACGAGCTCCGTCGTGAGCAGGCCGAGCGGCGGGCCAACAACGACCCGGTCCAGCTCGGCATCGGCATCTCGACCTTCACCGAGATGTGCGGTCTGGCACCGTCCAGAGTCCTCGGCAGCCTGGACTACGGCGCCGGCGGCTGGGAGCACGCCCAGGTGCGCCTGACGCCGACCGGCAAGGTCGAGGTCATCACCGGCGCCAGCGCTCACGGTCAGGGGCACGAGACCGCCTTCAGCCAGATCGTGGCAGACCGCCTCGGCGTGGCTTTCGAGGACGTCGAGGTGCTCCACGGGGACACCCAGATCGCGGCCAAGGGTTATGACACCTACGGGTCCAGGTCGCTGGTCGTGGGTGGCGAGGCGCTGGTGCGTGCGGCCGACAAGGTGCTCGAGAAGGCCAAGCCGATCGCGGCCCACCTGCTCGAGGCCAGTGTTGACGACATGGAGTTCACCGGCGGCAGGTGGACGGTGCGCGGCACCGACCAGGGCATGTCCATCGGCGAGCTGTCCACGGCGGTCTTCGCCGCGCACAACCTGCCCGACGGGGTCGAGGCCAACCTCGACTCCGAGGCCACCTTCGACCCGGAAGCCTTCAACTTCCCGCACGGCACGCACCTGTGCGCGATGGAGGTCGACACCGAGACCGGGCAGGTGAAGATGCGGAAGTACGTCTGCTGCGACGACATCGGCAACATCATCAACCCGCTCATCGTCGCAGGTCAGGTGCACGGTGGCCTGGTCCAGGGCATCGCCCAGGCGCTGTGGGAGGAGGCGGTCTACGACGACGCCGGCACGCTGGTGTCGGGCTCGTTCGTGGACTATCTGCTGCCGACCGCTGCCGACACGATCAGCTTCGAGATCGACCACACCACCTCACCCGCGACGACCAACACGCTCGGCACCAAGGGCGTCGGTGAGGCCGGGACGATCGCCTCCACCCCGGCGGTGGTCAACGCGGTCGTCGACGCGCTGCGTCCGCTGGGCGTGCACGACGTGACCATGCCCTGCACGCCGGAGCGGGTGTGGCGGGCGATCAACGAGGGCTCGGCCGGTGGCGAGACCACCGGTGCCGCCGCCGCACACTTCGATCCGTCGACGGGCATGTCCGGGAACGTCGACCGCACAGAAGGAGACGTCCAGTGATTCCCGCATCGTTCGACTACGTCGCCCCGACCACCGTCGAGGAGGCGCTGGCCGCGCTCGCGCAGTACGGCGACGAGGCCAAGGTGATCGCCGGCGGGCAGAGCCTGCTGCCGGTGCTGAGGATGCGCCTCAACGCCCCGGAGTGGGTCATCGACCTCGGTCGCATCGACTCGCTCCGCGGCGTACGCGACGAGGGGGACTCGATCCTCGTCGGTGCCATGACGCGCCACTGCGATGTCGCGACCGATCCTCTGGTCGCCGAGCATGCGGCCCTGGTCGCGCGAGCCACGGCGACGGTCGCCGACGAGCAGGTGCGCCACCGCGGCACGTTCGGTGGCGCGCTCGCCCACGCCGACCCGGCGGGCGACCTCGGAGCCCCGGCACTCGCCCTGGGCGCCGAGTTCGTCATCGCCGGACCGGGCGGGGAGCGGGTGGTCCCGGGCACCGAGTTCTTCCAGGGCCTCTTCGAGACCGCGGTCTCCGAGGACGAGCTGCTCACCGGCGTACGCATCCCGAAGCACACCGGATGGACGGCCCACTACGAGAAGTTCGTTCGGGTCGCGCACCAGTGGCCGATCTGCGCGGTCGGCGCGACCCTCAAGGTCTCCGGCGGTGTGATCGAGGGGGCAGCGGTCGGGCTCACCAACATGGGGTCGACCCCGTTGCGTGCCACCGGCGTCGAGCAGGCGCTGGTCGGCCAGCAGGCGACCGAGGAGGTCGTACGCAGCGCCGCGGCCCGGGCCGCGGAGGGTGCTGACCCGCCCGCCGACCTCAACGGTGACGCCGACTACCGGCGTCACCTGGTCACGGTGCTCACCCGGCGGGCCATCACCCAGGCGCTCGGGGGCTGAGGCGTGGATCTGACGCACCAGTTCACGGTTCCGACCTCGGTCGAGGAGACCTGGGACAGCTTCTTGGACATCGGCTCCATGGCCGAGTGCTTCCCGGGAGCCCAGGTCACCTCGGTTGAGGGCGACACCTTCACCGGCACGGTGAAGGTGAAGCTCGGCCCGATCGCAATGGTCTACGCCGGCTCCGGCACCTTCGTCGAGAAGGACGAGGTCTCCCGGCGTCTGGTCGTCGAGGCGAAGGGGCGGGACAAGCGTGGCAACGGCACCGCCGGCGCCAACGCGACCCTGACGATGGCGTCGGAGGGCGCCGGCACCAAGGTCGAGATCGTCACCGACCTGGCTGTCACCGGCAAGCCGGCCCAGTTCGGTCGCGGCGTCATGCAGGACGTCTCCGACAAGCTCCTCGGTCAGTTCGTCGCGTGCTTGGAGCAGAAGTCCGCTCCGGCTGCCGCCCCGCTGGTCGAGCCCGACGGTGATTCCGCTGGTCGAGGGCCACTTCGTTCAGGCCCTCGGATGAGCGAGCGTGTCGAGACCAACACAGTCCCATCGAGCGCCGACAGCGACTCTGTTGGTCTCGACACGCCTCCGCCGCCCTCGCCTCGGTCGCATAGCGGCTCCGGCGGCTCGACCAGCGGGGGTGCTGGGGTCTCGACAGGCTCGACCAGCAGGGCGCCCGAGGCGCTCGACCTGGGTGCGACGGTCATGCCGGTGCTGGTGAAGAACTACGGCAAGAAGATCGCCGTCGGAGCCGCTGTGGTGGTTGCAGCGGTCATCGCCTACAAGCTGCTGCGCGGCTGAGACCGACCCAGTGACGAACCCGTCGCGCTAACTGGATATCAGCCGCGCGACGCGGATAGCGGGCGCCCGTCGACCTCTCTAGCGTTTCCACTACGCAGCCCCACTGCGAGAGGAAACGAAAAGTGAAGATCGCGGTCATCGGCGCCGGGTTCGCCGGCATCGCCTCGGCGAAGGTGCTCACTGAGCTCGGTCATGACGTCACCGTCTACGAGAAGGCGCCGGACATCGGCGGCGTCTGGAGTCGGACCCGTCGTTACCCAGGCCTGACGACGCAGAACAACAAGGACTCCTACACGCTCTCGGATCTGAGGATGCCGAAGGTGTTCCCCGAGTGGCTCAGTGGCGAGCAGGTCCAGTGCTACCTCGAGATGTATGTCGAGAAGTTCGAGCTCGCCTCGATGATCAGGCTCGACACCGAGGTGCGTAAGGCCCAGCCGGCTGGAGGGGGCGGCTGGGCCATTACCTCCGCGCCGAGCTCCGCGGTGGGGATCGACGGCGAGACGACCGAGCACTACGACCACCTGATCGTGGCCAGCGGCGTCTTCTCGGAGCCGTTCACCCCTGCGTACGACGGGGTCGACGAGCTCGAGGCCGCCGGCGGCAGGATCCTCGCGGCGAGCGAGCTGCACGATCTGGAGACCGTCAGGGGCAAGGACGTCGTGGTCGTCGGCTACGGGAAGTCGGCCTGTGACGTCGCCGTCGAGATCGCCAAGGAAGCGGCCTCGACCACCGTGGTGGCGCGCCAGCTGCTGTGGAAGATGCCCCGAAAGATCAAGGGCGTTCTCAACTACAAGATGCTGCTGCTGACCCGACTGGGGGAGGGGCTGTTCCCCTACCAGAGCGTGCGCGGGCCGGAGAAGGTCCTGCACGCGGGCGGCTCGAAGATGGCGGGCTCGATGATCGGCAGCGTCGAGTCGGTCACCAGCGGCCAGCTCAAGCTGAAGAAGCTCGGGCTGCTGCCGAAGGGCCAGTTCACCGACATCGCCCGATCGACGGTCTCGCTGGCCACCGAAGGCTTCTTCGAGGGCGTCGAGGCCGGTGACATCACCGTCGAGCGCGACACCGAGATCGCCACGTTCGTGAGCAAGGACGGCAAGGCGTACGCCGAGCTGGCCAACGGCCGGGCACTGCCCGCCGACGTCGTGGTGACCGCGACCGGCTTCAAGCAGGAGCTGCCGTTCTTCCCGGCGGAGATCCAGGACCAGCTCACCGACGACAACGGCGACTACCAGCTCTACCGGCAGATCCTCCCGCTGACCGTGAAGGACCTGACCTTCGCCGGCTACAACTCCTCGTTCTTCTCGCCGCTGTCGGCCGAGATGAGCGCCGTCTGGATCGGCTCCTACCTGGGCGGCGGCCACGAGGTCCCGCCGGCGGAGGAGATGGAGGCGCACGTGGCCTCGCGGGTCGCGTGGTTGCGGGAGCGCACCGACGGCCACCACGCTCGCGGCACCAACATCATCCCGTTCTCGATGCACAACATCGACGAGGTGCTCAGCGACGTCGGTCTCGATGTCAGCAAGCGGACCAAGGCTGCGCAGTGGCTGCTGCCGATCAACCCGAAGGCGTACGCCTCCGTCACTCCCAGGCTCCGGGAGTTGCTGGCAGCGAGGAGCTAATACGGCGAGATGCCGGTGTTCATGGGTGGGGACCGGCATCTCGTTAGCCCCTGGACCGGGACCGGGACCTTAGACGGTGATTGCGCTGTGGCCGCGCTGCCACGGCGCCGGCTCCGCTACGCTCTTCGGTCAATCGAGCCACGCGCCAGGAGCCCCCATTGCCCCGTCCCCTGCTGGGCCGCCACACCGTCGTCGCCACCACCGACGTGGACCAGGCCAGAGAAGCCGTAGCCGAACGATTCTGTGCCCACTACCTGGCGCTGACCAAGGCCGGGTCCCACCTCGACATGGTGCACAACGCCGCGCCGCTGGGCGAGGACGTGATGCTGAACTACATGCGCTACGGCGACGAGGTACGCATCACCCCCGGCACCTTCGAGGACTTCTACCTGATCCAGCTCCCGCTGGCCGGCACCGCCAAGGTCAAGGTCGGTGAGCAGGTCGTCCTCGCCGACCGCACTCGCGCCTCGATCGGCTCCCCGACCGAGCCCGTGGACATGCTCTGGTCCGACGGCTGCGAGAAGCTGCAGGTCTACATCCGGCGCAGCGCCGTCGAGGAGGCGGCCGCGGGCATCGGCGGATCCGGACCGGTGGTCTTCGACCCCACGCTCGACCTGGGTCGTCCCGAGGTGCGCGACTGGATGAAGATGGTGCGGCTCGCCTACGACAACGTCGAGGCCGGCGGCTCGCTGATGAGCTCGCCGCTGGTCGCCGCCCCCTATGAGCAGGCGCTCATCGGCGGGCTGCTCACGGTGCAGCCCAACACGTCTCTGGAGGTCGCCTCCGCGACCGCCTCACCCAGCGTCTCCCGGGCCGTACGCATGGCCGTGGACCTTCTCGAGGCCCACCCGGAGCGCCCCTGGAAGGTGCCTGACCTCGCCCAGAGGGTCGGCGTCTCCACCCGCACGCTGCAGGAGGCGTTCCAGCGCGACCTCGGCACCACCCCGCTGGAGTACTGGCGTCGTACGCGGCTGGATCGGGCCCGCTCCGACCTGCTCGCCGCGGACGCGCGAGCGACCTCGGTCACCGAGATCGCCGCCCAGTGGGGCTTCTTCCACCTCGGCCGATTCTCGCAGGCGTACCGGGCGCAGTTCCAGGAGCTCCCGTCGCAGACGCTCATGCGCTAGTGGCGGTCGGGCCTCACCACTGGGGCTCATCGCTGAACCCGCCGTAGTCGTCGAGGTCTTCGTCGTCGCGCCGGTACTCCTCGCCGGCGCCGTTGCGCTGGTCGAGCTTGTCCTCCTTCTCGTCCTCTTTCTGCGGCTGCTCGGGCTGCTCGTCCTGTTCGTTGGGGTTGATCGGGATCTTCGGGACCAGCTTCTCCTTCAGGCGCTCCTCCACGGACTCGCCCTGCTGGGACTGCTCGGGACCCTGGCCTGCGTCGGTGGGGCAGTCGCCCTCCCGCAACGTGGTCAGCGCCGCCTCGTAGGCAGCCTTCGCCCCGGGCTGGTCGCCGGTGTCCCGGGCACGGTCGCCGATCGCCTCCTGGGTCAGCGACATGTTGATACGTACGGTGCACTCGTGCTCCTCGGGCACCCGCTCCAGCGCGTCGCGGTAGTAGGCGATCGCGCGGGCGTTCTCGCCGAGCAGGAAGGCCGCGTTGCCGGCGTCGAAGTGGGCGATCCACGGCTGCAGGAGGTTGAGGTCGCGGTTGGCCGAGTAGTGCTCCATCGCGGTCGCGGCATCACGCGCGTCCCAGGCGTCGCTACCGCCTCGGTCGTGATGGCCCATCAACATCACCTTCGCCAGGAAGGCGAGCCCGAGCACCACGGGCAGGATCCCGGCCAGCAGAAGCGCGCGCCGCACCTGCTCGCGAGGGGTGCGCATCGGGCCTTGCGGCTCTGACGAGCCGACAGGCGTCTCGGTGAGAGTCATGCCACCGCCTCCGTAGCGCAAGCGCGAGAATACGGACGCGTTGGCCTGACATCTGTTGCCGCTCGCTGACGCTCGCTCACGACAGCACCTCCTCGGCCTCGTGTCCGCGACGACGGTGGCCCCACAGCTCCCACAGCAGCAGTGCCAGCAGAGGGAAGCCGAAGATCCAGGCCCGCGAGACCTCGCCGCCGGCGGAGGTCTTCTCGGTGAGCATCTCGGAATCCCAGGTGGAGGCCTCGGTGGCGATCTCCGCGGTCTCCTTCGTCGTCCGGTGAAGCGTCTGAAGACCCATCTGACCTGCGATCTCACGCAGGTTCGCCAGATCGATCCGGGAGCGGGCGTCCTGGCCCTCGCCGTCCTTGAGATAGCCGTCCTGAGGGCGCTCGTCGTCCCAGGGCATCCGGCCGCCCTCCTCGGTGCCGTAGCCGAGCACCATGCCGCCGGCGGAGAGGTCGTCGACCTCGCTGAACGACTGCTGCTCCACGCCCGTGCGGGTGTTCTCGCCGTCTGAGGCGAACACCACGATCCGGCGCCGCTCGGGGAAGCGCTCCTGATCGCGCTCCAGCGTCTCGACGAGCTCGTCGAGCGGAGCATCCACCATCGACCCGGACCCGTCGAAGGCGCGCTCTGCGTAGAGCCCGTCGACCCAGGCGTCGAAGGCGGTGGTGTCATAGGTGAACGGCATCTCGGTGCGCACGACCTCGCCCCCGAAGGTGATCGCTCCGAAGCGCACCGATGGCAGCGCCGCCGAGAGCGCCTGGAGGTCCTTCTTGAGCTGCGTCATCCGGGTCTCCCCGCCGGGGCCGTCCTCGGCGACCATCGACCGCGTCCGGTCGACCACGACGATGACGTCGAGATCGGCCGTACGCATCTCCGCCGGTGCGGCGCCCCAGCTCGGTCGCACCAGGACGACGACGGTGAGCAGGACGATCAGCACGCGGCGTACGAGGGTGAGGATCTGCAAGCCCCTGCTACTCATCGACCCACCTCGCTCGGTGGCCGAATCTGCTGCGGGCCAGCCTGAGGCGTGGGCCGGGATCCCGGGTTCAGCCGTCCCGAACGGACCAGGGCGTATACCCACCCAGCAGCCAGCATGAGAACGCCCACGACGATAAGAACGATCGGCCAGCCGGGAGCGTCGCGGATCTGATACTTCGGCGGCTCGACGACCTCGTCCTCGGAGAGCCTGTCGATGCCGGCCAGGATCGAGTCGATGGAGTTGCTGTCACCGAGCAGCGAGAAGGTGCCACCGGTTTCGGTCATCGCCTTGTCGAAGGTGGCCCGCTTGTCCTCCTGGAAGCTGAGGTCGGCTGAGCCGATGCCGTAGAGCCGGACGTCGCGTTCCTTGGCGAACTCGGTGGCCTCGGGCAGCGAGTAGACCGGCGGGCCGCCCTGCGGGTCGTTGTCGGAGGCGACGATGACCGCCCGGCCGCGCTCGGAGTTGGTCAGGTCGAAGCGCTTGACGCAGGAGACGATCCCGTCGCTGATCAGGCTCGCCCGCTCTTTCCCGAGGTAGGTGCCGGCGACGTACTCCTGGTCGCCGAGGGCGAAGGCCCGGCCGGCCCGGGCCAGCTCGTCCTGCACCCAGCCGTAGTCGTCGGTGAGCGGGAAGACCGTGACCGCGGCGTCGCTCCACAGGACCAGGCTGACCCGCTCGCCGTTGAGGCCGGAGACGAGTTCGGAGTAGGCCTGGGTGACCTGGGTGTCCTCGTCGAACATCGAGGTCGAGGCGTCCAGACAGAGCACGATGTCGCGGGTGGAGTAGCGGTTCTGGGTGATGTCGGTGGTCTGCGGACGGGCGATCAGCCAGATGCACCCGACGACGGCGAGCACGATCGCGGCGGTCTGCCACCAGGACAGCCAGCGCTGCTGGGCCGCGAGCTCGCGGAACCGGGGGAGACGTTTGAGCCGCGCGGTGTGGGCGACGAACACCGCGTCGGTGGGGCGGCGGTGCACCCGGGCGGCGAGGACGACGATCGCCGCGGCCGCGACGACCGTGATGACCAGCACGATCAAGCCGAGGACGGGCCACTTCAGGTCCATGTCGTCACCACCTGACGGGCCCGGTCCAGCGCCTCGGGGAGACGCTCGGCCGCCTGGCCCTCCTCCTCGGAGGCGAAGGCGGGCGGGTACATCACCTCGACCGCCATCGCGAGGGGGCGGGTGCGGGGGTCGCTGCGTACGGTCGCCTTCAGGTCTGCGAGGACCATCTTGTCAGCCGGGATCTGGCTGACCTCGGCGACGTAGTCGCGCACCGTGCGGCTCAGGTGCTGGTGGCCGACCCGAGCCGGGACGTCGCCGCGGTGCACGGCCCGCTCGATCCGGTCGATCTCGGCCAGGTGCTCGGCGCGCAGGTCACGAGGCTCGGGGACCCAGGGCGTCTCGACCTCGACCACCGGCGGACGCTCGCGGGTCAGCAGGACGACCGCGAGGTAGTAGAGGGCCACCGCGGCGAGCAGCGCGAGCGCGAGCACCAGCCACCAGCCCGAGTGGGCGATGGGCTGCTGGAACTCCTCCGGGACGCTACCGCCGCGCATGCCGGTGCCTCTCCAGGAGATGGAAGACAGCGCCGATGGCGGTCGCATCGTCATGGACTCGCTGGTAGGCGATGCCCAGGCGGTCCAGGGTGCCGCGCAGGCCGTGCTCCTCGGCGGCGGCCAGCTCGGCGTACTGAGCCTGGAGGGCCGCGTCACCGGTGAGCCAGCCCGGCAGGGCGGAGGTGGTGTCGATGTCGACCGTCGGCGCGCCACCCGCCACAGCGGTGGTGGGGTCGAGGTCGTCGATGCCGGCGACCAGGACCTCGTGCTGGACGGTGAGGCGGCGCAGGATCGCAGCCATCTCGTCACTGACCGAGTGCTCGTCGGTGACCACGAGCAGGATCGCGCGGCGGCGTACGTTGGTGGCGATGTGGCGCAGGACCGCGACGATGTCCGCCTCGGCGGCATCAGGACTGATCGCATCGTGGGCCAGCCCCAGCGCCCGCTCGAGCGCGACCTCGGTGTCGGCGGGCTTGGTGAGCTTCTGGGTCGCCGAGTCGCCGTAGGCGACCGCGACCTTGTCGCCGTGGCGTACGCCCAGCCAGCCGACCAGGCCGGCGGTGAAGACGGCGATGTCGCGCTTGGTCGTGGTGCTGGTCGCCTGGGCCGCCATGCTCCGGCCCGTGGAGATCGCCAGCAGCACCAGATGCTGGCGCTCCGCGGTGAACCGCTTGACCAGCAGGCTTCGCGAACGGGCCGTCGCCTTCCAGTCGATGTCCTTCACGTCGTCACCGGGGACGTACTCCCGCAGGTCGTGGAAGTCCATGCTGCGCCCGGTCTGGATGCTGGCGTACTCCCCGTCCAGCAGGCCCACCACCTTGCGGTGGGCGTGGATCATCAGCCGCGTGCGGATCCGGGGAAGGTACGTCGCCATTCTGTGCCTGATCTCCTGGCGCCACTCAGGGGCTCGGGACAGCGCGGACCAGCGCGTCGACCAGCATCTCGGGCTGGACCTTCTCTGCCAGCGCCTCGAAGCTGAGGTGGAGCCGGTGGCGCAGGATGCTGTGGCGCAGCTCGCGCACGTCCTCGGGGGTGACGTAGGAGCGGCCGAGCAGCAGCGCCGCCGCGCGCGACGCCTGCAGGAACGCGATCGAGGCACGCGGGGACGCCCCGATCTCGACGTAGGAACCGGTCGCCGGCCCGAGGAGCTGGGAGGCGTTGCGGGTGGCCTGGACGAGGGCGACGATGTAGCGCTTGATCGCGGGGTCGACGTAGACGCGCTTGGCCAGCTCCTGGAGCCAGATCACGTCGTCGGGGTCGGCGACCGGGCGGGTCACCTCGTGGTCGGGCCCGAGCGTGCCGGCCTCGATGCGCTCCAGGACGACGAGCTCCTCGCCGTCGCTGGGGTAGTTGACGATCTCCTTGAGCAGGAACCTGTCCATCTGGGCGTGGGGGAGGACGTAGGTGCCCTCCTCCTCGATCGGGTTCTGCGTGGCGAGCACCATGAACGGGCGCGGCAGCGGGTGGATGTGGCCCGCGATGCTGGTCTGGCGCTCCTGCATCGCCTCGAGCATCGCGCTCTGGGTCTTGGCGGAGGAGCGGTTGATCTCGTCGAGCAGCACGAAGTTGGCGTGCACCGGACCGAGCTGGGTCTCGAACTCGTGGTTGCGCTGGTCGTAGACCTGGGTGCCGATGATGTCGCTCGGCAGCAGGTCGGGAGTGCACTGGATCCTGGAGAACTTCGCCTCGACCGTCTGCGACAGCGTCGCCGCGGCCAGCGTCTTGGCCAGCCCGGGGACGCTCTCGAGCAGGACGTGACCCTCGGAGAGGAGCGCGATCAACAGCGCTGTCCTGAGCCGCTCCTGGCCGACCACGCGACTGCTGAAGGCGGTGCTGATCCGCCCGACGATCTCCTTCGCCCTGGCGATCTCCTCCGCGGACGGCGGGGCGAGGGGCGGTGCGGTGGTGGTCAAGGCGGCTCCAGAGGCGTCGGCTGTCAGTCCCATCCTTTCCTACCAGCGTACGGAACGCATCTGGGACCCCGCCTCAGAGGACGCGCGACCCCTCAGAACACGTTGCGGGGGCGGAACTGGACCGAGATCCGGGGGCCGGCGGAGGAGACCTTGGGGATGGCGTGCTCCCAGGTGCGCTGGCAGGAGCCGCCCATGACGACGAGGTCGCCGTGGCCCATCTGAATGCTCATGCCCTTGCCGCCACCGGTGGGTCGCAGCGCCAGCCGGCGTGGGTCGCCGACGGAGACGATCGCGACCATCGTGTCGTTGGTGCGGCCCCGACCGATCTTGTCGCCGTGCCAGGCGACCGAGTCATGGCCGTCGCGGTAGTAGCAGCAGCCCGCGCTCACGAACGGCTCGCCGAGCTCAGGCAGGTAGTGGGCGGTGAGGCGGCCACGCGCCTCGGCCAGACGTGGGTGGGGGAGAGGATCGCCCTGCAGGTAGGTGTGCAGGAGCCGAGGCACGTCGACGACGCGGTCGTACATCTGGCGGCGCTCCTCGCGCCACGGGACGTCGTTGACCAGAGCCGAGAAGACGTCGTCGGGATCGGGCAGCCAACCGCGGGCGATGTCCACCCAGGCCCCGCGGCCCAGCTGGATCCGCTCATAGCTCGTCTCGGCGGTCTCGTCGTCTGTGGGGGCGAAGAGGGTTCCCTGGAAGTCCACCCTCGCAGCATACCTCGTTATCAAACATGTGTTCTAGTGAAGAACGGACATCGATGTTTCGTTGCAGTTGAGATGCCTCATCTCGATGCAATGTCACAACTTGACAAAACTCGGGACGTACGCGAGGTGTACACCTACGCTCGCCTCATGGTCCGGTCGGTCGAGGGTGAGCGTTCCCTCAAGCACGTCCAGATCAGGGAGTACGTCCGGGAGCTGATCGTCGGCGAGAGCCCGGGGGCTTCGGCTCCCTCCGAGCGTGAGCTGGTCCAGAAGTTCAGTGTCGCCCGGGCCACCGTGCGACAGGCGCTCGAAGCGCTCGTCGCTGACGGTCTGCTGGTCCGGATCCCGGGTCGGGGGACCTTCGTGGCGCGTCCGCCGAGGGCGGCCAGCTCGGTGCTCGGGTTCAGCGAGGAGATGGCTCGCCGAGGGATGCAGGCATCCTCTGAGACGCTCCTGCTCGGCCGGGAGAAGGCCGGGCCCACGATCGCTCGCGCGCTGGCTCTCGAGGAGGGGGCGGCCGTCGTCCACTGGCGCCGGCTGCGTCGCGGCGACGGGGTGCCGATCTGCATCGAGGACGTCTACCTCGACGAGTCGATCGTGCCCGATCTGCTCGAACGCCCCACTCCGCCCAGCCTCTACGCCGCGCTGGCCAGCCGCCAGCTGCGGCCGTCGTGGGCCGACGACACGTTCCGCGCCGATGTGGCCAACATCGAGGAGGCCACGCTGCTCGGACTCTCGGTCGGCGTGCCCGTGCTGCGCAGGCAGCGGAAATCTGTCTCGGGGGAGCGCTACGTCGAGGTCTGCCGCTCGGTCTACCGAGCAGACCGCTACGCGCTGCACCTGCAGCTCGGTCCGTCCTGAAGCTGAAGGCTCGGGCTCAGAGGTCACCGAGCGGGGCGACGACGTCGCCGCTCTCCTCGCAGACCCAGATCGGGTCCGGGCCACCCAGGTCGGGTGTGATGTGCAGTGAGTGTGCTGGCGACTCGGGCGGGCAGGTGGTGCACATCGGCCAGCGCTCGGAGACCGCGCCGTCGAAGAGCAGGTCCTGCACGTCCTGGGCGACCAGGCCGGCGACGTACGCCTTGCCCTCCGGCCACTGCTCCACCCACCAGCCGCGCTCGGTCATCGCGTCCTCCAGGGCGGAGACGGCGGCTGCGCCGGCGAGCCCGCGGGCATCGAGGTCGTGGAGCACCCTCGCCCGAGCCTCGAACAGCACTGTCGTGTTCATCACTGACCATTCTTGCCCACCGGTCAAGGAGCCATGCGCGATCGTGGCCGATCGCGGACAATCCTCCTTGTGATCCTCATCGACCCGCCGAACGTCCCCAGTCGCGGCCGGATGTGGTCGCACCTGGCCAGCGACACCTCCTATGAGGAGCTGCACGCCTTCGCGAGCCGGCTGGGCATCCCTGCCCGCGGCTTCGATCGGGACCACTACGACGTCCCGGCCGAGGCCTACGACGACCTGGTCGCCGCCGGCGCCGTCGCGGTCACCTCTCGGGACCTGGTCGCCGCGCTCCTCGCCGCCGGCCTGCGCCGCCGCAAGCCGCGCCGACCGCGCTAGCCGAGACGTCACTACGGTCGGCCGAGACGTCACTACGGTCGGCCGAGACGGCTTCGCTGTGACTACTCGGCCGGCGCGGGTGACTTCTCGCCCGGCGGGAGCGACGCCTGGGCGGGGTCGGACATCCGGCGCGTGGTGAGCCAGATGGCGGCCGCGATCAGCAGGCCGAGACCGCCGCCGAGGACGAAGCCGCCCGGCCAGCCGATCAGGTCGATGGCGAACCCGGCGGCGGGGGCGCCGACGGCACTGCCGAGAGTGATGGCCGAGCCGTGCCAGCCCATGACCTCGCCGCGTACGGACGAGGGGACGTGGCGGGTGATCGCCTCGAGCGCCGCGGTCAGGGTCGGTGCGCAGAAGAAGCCGCTGAGCAGGAGTAGGGCGGTGAAGGAGATCGGGTCCCAGGCGAACGCGGTGAGCAGCGTCGTCGCGCCCAGCAGGACGAGCATCACCGATGTCGGGGGGTGGCTGTTGAGGGCGCCGTAGATGAGCGCGCCGAGCAGCGAGCCGAGCGCCCAGATCGCCATCACCAGACCGAGCAGGGGCGTCCGGTCGAAGTCGCGCATCGCGGCCACGGTGCCGAGGTCCTCGGCGATGAGGATGAGCGAGGCGGTGAAGGTGCCGGCGAGGAGCAGCGCGACGCCCGGGCTCAGCCACGACGGCGGCCTGAAGCGGCGAGCCGGGGAGCCGGTGTCGCTCGGGACCGCGTCGCTCGGGATGGCGGGGCCGCCCTCGGTGATGCTCGGGTTGAGCAGCCAGAGCACCACGGCGGCCACGATGCCGAGCCACTGGATCATCAGCAACGCCCATGCCGTGCCGAAGTAGCTCGCGCCGAGGACGCCGAGGACCGGGCCGACCATGAAGCCGAGCTCGGTCATGATCGCGTCGGCGCTGAGCGCCGCGGTGCGCTTCCCGGGGCCGACCGAGCGGAGCATCACCTGACGCACGATCGAGAAGGACGGGACGGTGAAGAGACCGGCGACCGCAACCAGCGCGAGCAGCGGAAGGTAGCCGACCCAAGGGGCGATCGACCAGGCGATCGGCAGGACGGCCAACGGCAGCAGGAGCGTACGTCGCAGGCCGAGGCGGTCGAGGAGCCGGCCGAGCCAGGGTGCGGAGATCGCCATCGCGATCGCGAGGGCTGTCGAGACCAGCCCGGCCTGGGCGTAGGAGCGGTCCAGGGGGCCGACCACGTGGAGGGTCACGATCACCGCGGACGCGGGCATCGGGATCCGGAGGAACAGACCGAGCACGAGGATGCGGCGAACGTCGGGAATCCGCCACAGATCGGCGTAGGTCTGGAAGCTCACGCCGCCACCCCCGTAGCGCCCGCGCCAGAGTACGGGCGCGGCGGCGTGACGGTCATTGGCTCCCTCGCTGACGCTCGCTCACCGACGAATTCTGTCACCGAGATGGCATCTGCCGCCAATTGTTATTGATCAGGCGACAGTTATGTGGTGAGTGTCTCCATCTCGCCCGCGAGGTTGGCCCGAGCGGCGGCCTCCCAGGTGATCCTGGCGAAGGACGTGGAGAAGAGCGACTCCTTCTCGAGGAGCCGCTCCAGGACCTGGGCGCGGCCGGCGCGGAACTCCTCGTCGGAGAGGTGCTGGTACTCCTCGCGAACGGTCGCGGCGTACTCGGCATACCGCTCCGCCGGGGCCGCCAGGATCGCCAGGTCGGCGTCGGAGAGCACCCGACCGCTGTGGTCGTCGGGGGCAGGGTCGTGGGTCTCGGTCAGCCGCACCAGGCGGGCGACCTCGGCGACCGCGTCCGCGCCCAGGTAGGCGCCCAGAGCGTCCTCGGCCCAGGTGGCCGAGCGCTCCTCTGCATCGCGCTCCCCGTCGTAGACGGAGTCGTGGAAGAACGCCGCCAGGGTGACGGTCAGCGGGTCGAAGCGCTCACCCTCCTCCCGCAGCTCCTCGATCCGGTCCAGCACCTCGGCGAGGTGCCGACGGTCGTGATAGCGGCGGGTCGGCTCGTCGTACGCTGCCAGAATCTCACCGAGAAGTTCGGTCGCTTCGGGCAGCGGCCAATGTTGAGGGAGCTCCATGAGCCAGAACGCTAGCGTCAGGCCGGGTAGGCGCGCACCCACCGGGTGTGTGGGTTGCCCGCGATCTTCTCCAGCGTCGTCGGAGGTACGTCGGTCACGTCGGTGATCACGAAGCCGGTCTCGCCGGCGGTGGCGAGGTACTGGCCGGTCACGTTGACGCCCTCGGCGGCGAGCAGGTTGTTGAGCTCGGCGAGCACGCCCGGGACGCTGTCGTGCAGCAGGGCGAGGCGCGCGCCCGCACCCAGCGGCGGCGGCTGGACTGCGGGAAGGTTCACGCTCAGCGCGGTCGAACCGGAGCGGATGAAGTCGCCCAGCTTGCCGGAGACGAACCAGCCGATCTCCTCCTGGGCCTCCTGCGTGGAGCCGCCGACGTGCGGAGTCAGGATGACGTTGTCGAGGCCCTGCAGCGGGCTCTCGAAGGCGTCGCCCTGGGCCTTGGGCTCGATCGGGAAGACGTCGAGCGCGGCGCCGGCGATGTGGCCGGACTCGATGTGCTTGCGCAGCGCGTCGTTGTCCACGAGGAAGCCGCGCGCGGCGTTGATGAACAGCGAGCGCGGCTTCATCTTCGCGAACTGCTCCTCGCCGAACATGCCCAGGTTGCCGGGGCGTCCGTCGATGTGGATCGAGACGACGTCGGCCTTCTCCAGGAGCGCGTCGAGCGACTTCATCCGGCGCGCGTTGCCGTGGGCCAGCCGGTCGGCGATGTCGTAGAAGATGACGTACATCCCCAGCGCCTCGGCGACGTTGGACAGCTGGGTGCCGATGTTGCCGTAGCCGATGATGCCGAGCGTGCGGCCGCGTACCTCGTGGGAGCCCTTCGCGGACTTGTCCCAGACGCCGGCGTGCATCTTCTCGGTCTTCTCCGGCAGCCGGCGCGCCAGGGAGATGATGTAGCCGATGACCAGCTCGACGACCGAGCGGGTGTTGGAGTAGGGGGCGTTGAAGACGGCCACACCCCGTTCGCCGGCAGCGCCCAGGTCGACCTGGTTGGTGCCGATGCAGAAGCAGCCGATCGCCTTGAGGTCGGTGGCCGCGTCCAGCACTCGCGGGGTGATGTGGGTGTTGGACCGGATGCCGAGCAGCGTCACGCCCGGGAGGGCGGCCACCAGCTCGTCCTCGGACAGCGACTTGCTGCGCAGCTCGACCTCGAAACCGGCCCTCTCGAGGTTCTCGACAGCGACGGGATGGATGTTCTCCAGGAGCAGCGCCTTCATGGCTCAAGGGTAGGCCGTCGGCGTACGTGTCTGGAATCGTCGCCGAGGACCGGACAGCACGGCGCCTCGGCTGTGCTTCGGCTGTGCTCAGGACCGGCTCAGGACGGGTTCAGGACCAGTAGATGACGACCCCGTCGCCGATGCCGACCTGGTTGTAGAGCGAGGTGATGGCGCCGTGGTCGCGCACGTTCACGCAGCCGTGAGAGGCGCCGTTGTAGCCGTTGGCGGCGAAGTCGGGGGAGTAGTGGACCGCCTGGCCCCCGGAGAAGAACATCGCGAACGGCATCGGCGTCTTGTAGATGGAGGAGACGTGGTCGCGGCTCTTGGCGAAGACCGAGAACCGGCCCTCGCGCGTCGGCAGCTCCTGGGAGCCGAACCGCACCTCGACGCTCAGCTGCACGGTGCCGCCGACGACCCAGCGCAGCATCGAGGTGGATTTGTCGATGCACATCACCCGGCCGGTCAGGCAGCGCGGATCGAGCTTGCCGGTCGGCACCGGCGGCGGGGCGTCGATCAGCTCGGCCTCGGTCGGCTCGCGGGTCATCGCGTGGAGCCGGTCGAGAGTGGTCTGGTCCACGAAGCCGGTGACCGCGATGCCGCGCTTGCCCTGGAAGCCGGAGACGGCCTCGGCGGTGACGTTGCCGTAGTAGCCGGTCACGCCCGCGTTGAACCACCCGATCTGCTTCAGGCGCGCCTGCAGCTCGCGTACGCCGTCGCCGCTGTCACCTTCGCCGAGCAGCCGCGGACCCGAGGTCGGGGACGGCTTCGGCTTGGGCTTCGGCTTCGCGCTGGGTGTCGGCGTCGGGGTTGGAGTCGGGGCTGCGCTCGGCGAAGTCGAGGGGCTCGGCGAGGAGACCGCGGCCGGTGAGGCCGTCGCCTCCGGGGCGGCGGCGGGCTCCGTGGCGCACGCCGTGAGCGCGGTTGCCAGCAGGACGGCAAGCGCCCCTGCGATCGTTTCCCGCTTGACCATCTTCATCGCCTCGCTCCAGATCTTGGCCCTTCACGATAGAACGGGCCGACGACCTACTGATGTGCGAACGGGGGTCTCCGGTTGCATTCTCTGCCAGAAATGTTCCGGATGCCGGGATGGTCTCTCAGCGGCCGGGGCTGCGGACCCGGCTGAACCAGCGACGCACGGTCCGCTTCAGCCGGTGTCGCGCGCTGTTGCATTCCACCAGGGGCAGCGCGAGGCCGGCCCGGTCGGCATCAGCCAGCTCGTGCAACAGGATCTCCGCGGCCACCCGGGTGTCGTCGCCCGCGTCATGCGCACGCAGCTGCTCGACCGCGTAGTAGGCGGCGATCGTCGCCAACGACTTGTCGGCCACCTCCAGTGCGAGCGCCTTCGCGAACCTCATCGTGCACAGCCACTCCAGGACCTCGAGCCGCACACCCGCGCGGTCCGACTCCACAGCCACGAACGCCCAGTCGAACGCGGCGTTGTGGGCGACGAAGACCCGGCCGGCGAGGCGCTCGGCGATCGTGGCGGCGACGTCGCGGAAGGGCGGGGCGTCGGCGAGATCGGCGCTGGTCAGGCCGTGGACCTCGACCGGCCCCGGGTCGACGCCGGCGCCGGGGTTGACCAGGCTCTCCCACTCCGACTCGGCGGTGCCGTCGGCGGAGATCTGGCGGATCGCCACCTGGATCACCCGGTCGCGGTAGGGGTCGAGCCCGGTGGTCTCGACGTCGAGGACCGCATAGCCCCGTCGGCTGCCCGTGGCTCGGCTTCGGCCGCGTGATTCGGTGGTGGTCACACTGCTGACGCTATCGGTGACCACCGACACTCGAGCCTTGGCCGGCGCTTGCGCCGGCCAAACGCGAGAGGGTCGAGCGAGCGCAGCGGGTGAGCCTGCGAACCCGCGAAGCGGGTCGAGACCTAGTACTCGAGAAGTACGTAAGTGGCGCCGCCGCGAGGAACGAGCGGCGACGCCACGCGAGAAGCGAGGGGGGGTGAGAGCACACCCCAAGTCAGATAGTCAGCGCCACGATCCCCGCGATCACGAGCGCCACGACCACCAGCACGGCGACCAACGCGAGCACACCAGGCTTCTTCTGCTTGATGTGCCCGATCGCGCCCTTCTGGAACGTCGTGGCCGGCGCGGCGTAGAAGACCGGAACAGTGTGGCCCTCGGCGACGTCGAAGCTCATCGACGCCTTGCCGAACCTCCAGGTCCATTGGGTGTACATGTCGACCGTCCAGTGCCCCGGCGGCACCGGGAAGACGTTGCGGCCGTACTGCGTCGGCATCTGGTGGCCGTTGAGCATTACCGTCGGCACGATCATGTTCGAGGTCATGTGGCTGCCCTGGATGGTCAGGTCGATCCACCCTACGGGTGGCTGTCCGGGCGTTGTCTGGCCCGACTGGTCCGGCATCGTCATGGGGGGATCATGCCGGAGAGGCTAGAGTCGACGCGACCTGAGTAGATCTCGACCCGCGGTCGCGGGTTCGCAAGCTCACCCGCGCGCTCGCTCGATCTCTTCGCGTTGCGACCCGGCGACTTCGTCGCGGGTCGCAGGCTCAGACCTTCCCCAGCTCGAAGGACTGCGCGAGCTGGTTGAGCACCACCAGCTTCTTGAATGCTTCGACGGGATCGTCAGCAGCCGCCCGTCCTGCCCGAAGAACCGCCTCAGGGTCTCGGCGTCGTCGGGGCGGGGCTGCCAGGTCGCGCGGGTCACCTTTCCATCGTGGCTGATCAGGTTGGGTGATGCGACTGGTTTGTCTCCCGTGCCCGCCGCCGTGCCCGGCCGACGAGCTCGTGGGCGGCGGATGCCCAGTCGGCGTACTCGAACTCGAAGCCCGCCTCCAGCAGCCTCCCTGGAACGACCCGACGGCTCTTGAGGAGCAGCTCGGTGTCCGTACGCATCGCCCAGGCCCCGATCTCAGCCATCCAGCGGGTCGCGGGCAACCCGATCGGCATCCCGGCCTCCTTCCGCAGGGTGCGCATCAGGTCGCGCTGGGGCAGTGGTGCTGGTGCTGCCATGTTCACCGGTCCGGAGATGTCGTCGCGCTCGACGAGCAGATCGCATGCGCGTACGAAGTCGGCCTCGTGGATCCACGAGACGAACTGGTCGCCTCCGGCGACGGGGCCACCGAGGCCGAGCCGCGCCATGGTGAGGAGTACGTCGAGGACGCCGCCCTTGTCAGGGCTCATCACCATCGCTGAGCGGAGCGCCACCTTGCAGGTGTGCGGTGTCGTTGCCGCGGCCTGCTCGGCCTCCCAGCACTTGGCGATCCGTGTCGAGAACTCCCAGTAGGCGGGAGTGTCGGTCTCGTCGCCGCCGATGATGCCGGTCGCCTCGTCGTTGGGGGCGTCGAAGCGGTGGGCGTAGATCGTCGCGGTGCTCATCTGCAGCCACGTGCGCGGGGGAGCCGACGCCTGCGCGATCGCCTCCCCGACGACCCTGGTCGAGTCGATGCGCGAGTCCATCATCTGCTTCAGGTTGGCGTCGGTGTAGCGGCAGCTGACCGTTCTGCCCGCGAGGTTCACCACCACGTCCGCGCCGTCGATCTCGTCCGCCCAGGGACCGATGGTCCGGCCGTCCCAGACCTGATGGCGTACGCCCTCCTCCAGCTGTTCGGGGTGGCGCGAGAGCACCACGACCTGATGTCCTCGCGTGCTCCAGGCGCGCCGCAGGATGCCTCCGACCTGGCCGGTTCCACCGGGGATGACGATCTTCATGGGATCGACCATATGGCTATTTGAGCGATCGCTCAAGAGATGCGCTACCTTGAATTTGAGCAATCGCTCAAGAAAGTCCAAGGAGGGCGTACGTGGCTGATCGAATGTGGTCTGTGTTCTGGGCGTTGTGCCGATGGTGGTTCTTCGGGATGGTGCTCGGTGTCGTCATCGGAGGAGGTGTGGGGAGCGCTCTGGCGCCGATCTTCGGGACGCTCGCTGGAGCTTGGTACGGCGGCATCGTCGGCGCCGTCGTAGGGCTCGTCGAGTCGGCACTGGTTGCGCCGGCCGTGCTGTTCCCGTCGTCGCCGGCCGTCGACCGGATCTGGCCTGGCCTCGTGGGGTTCGGGATGACCTTCGCGCTGGGCTTCGCGATGTTTATCGCGGATGAGGAGCCGGGTGCGGGAAGCGAGAACATCGGGGCCCTGCTGGTCATCGCCGCCCTGTCCGGTGTGTTGGCGGCGTGGTTCGGAGAGGCGGTGACGCGCGGCGTACGGATTCCACTTCCGCACATGGTGATTGGAGCGGTCGCCCTCGGCGTGGTCTGCGGCGTCGGGTGCGCCGTGGCGGGTCTGTCCGATGCCGGGGCGTCCGGGCCGGGGATTGTTGCCGGGGTCATGCTGTTGGGCCTCGCTTGCGGAGGCATACTCGGCTCCGTGCTGATTGTCTTCAACCTGCTCGTCACCGAGGAGCCCGCTGCAGAATGAACCCCACCAAGGCCAAGCTGATGCTGGCGGTGACCGACCTGCTCAAGGAGGACGGCATCGCGGGGCTCTCGGCGCGGGCGATAGCTACCCGTGCGGACGTCAACCAGGCGCTGGTCTTCTATCACTTCGGCACCGTCACGGATCTCGTCGACCAGGCGTGCCGGGCGGCGACGGACGAGGCGGCGGCGTCCTACCGGGACGAGTTCGCAGAGGTGACGTCGTTGAGCGAGCTGCTGGAGCTCGGCTGGGGTCTCCACGAGCGGGAGCGGGCCGCAGGCAACATCACGGTGATGGCCCAGCTCCTGGCGGGCGCGCAGCGGGACGAGACGCTGGCGGAGACGGCGCGCTATGCGCTGGCCCGGTGGAACGGCGAGATCGAGGACGCGGTCGCACGCGCGTTGAGGGGAAGCCCTGTCGAGGCCGTCGTGGACGCCCCCGGCCTCTCGCGCGCGATCAGCGCAGCATTCATCGGTCTGCTCATGTACGACGGCGTCGACCGCCCCGGCGCCGACTCGGCCTTCGCCTCCGTGGAGCAGCTCGGCGCGCTGGTCGAGGTCATCGAGGACCTCGGCCCCGCGGCCCGGCTCGTCCTCCGCTCCCGGCTCAAGGGGCGTGGCTAGCGCGACTCGTGCAGGCCGGGATCCGTGAACGAGACCGGCTTGGCGGTGGCGCGGGCATAGGCGATCTCCCTGCTCGTGGAATCCCCGATGTAGCCACCCGGGTTGACGACCAGAACCCGGTCGGCCAGGTCGATCTTCCGCAGATGGAGGGCGTCCAGCGTGGTCTTCTGCTCCTCGGTGATCGACTCGCCTGCTTCAGTTGGCGCCAGGACGATGGCGCCAGCGAAGGTCAGATCACGGTTCTCCGCACGCATCTCCTCCACGAATCGCATAGAGCCGCTGATGCAGACGATCTCAGGTCGTTCGGGCACGCTCAGTCCTTCGGTCGAACGGAAGCTGTCAGTGTGCATGCTGGCATCACGATCATCGAGTTGAGATCGGGTCGGCCTATCTGCGTCTGTTGAATCGGATGTCGCGGCGGATTCAGGGGGTCAGCGCAACACCTTCGTTCTGAAGGAGTTGTCGTCATGGTTTATCGGCCGTTACGTGCTGAGCAGTGTGTGTTTTGGGACGGGTATGCCCCGGGGGTGACGATCGAGGCTGCTAGTGAGCGTGTCGGGCACAGCCTGGGCTGGGGCCGGCGGCTGGTACATAAGGCTGGTGGCGTGCGTCCCGAC
>NZ_JBEXSD010000025.1:0-72767 GCF_040613495.1 Nocardioides sp. NPDC006273
TAATAGGCCGAGGGCTTATCTTTCATAAACCCTCAACAAAAACAACAACCATCGAAGACACCTTTGATGAGACTGTTCGCGTCCACGAACCAACTGTTGTAACACAGGTTTGGTCACCCGACGGGTGATCTCAAGAGTTACGGCGGCCATAGCGAAGGGGAAATACCCGGTCCCATCCCGAACCCGGAAGTCAAGCCCTTCAGCGCCGATGGTACTGCAACCGAGAGGTTGTGGGAGAGTAGGACGCCGCCGGACATAACTTTGCGCAGGGCCACCTCTTCGGAGGTGGCCCTGCTGCCATTTGTAGCCATTTGTGGGGCGATGTACCGAGCCCGTCGAGACGGATTGGCGTGGTCACTTTGCGCCGCGCCCGGTTGACGTGAGTAGCGACGCGGGGTTCCAATGTCATAGTTGGAGTCCGTATCACTATCTCGAACTAGGAGTTCCCATGGTCAAGAAGCTGATCATCGCCGCCATCGTCGCCGCGGGTCTCGGTGTGGCCATCAAGCTGGTTGCCAGCCGCTGATCCCCAGAGCTTCGTCTGTTGCCCGGTGCCTTCGAGGTGCCGGGCAACTGTCATCTCCGACAGGCTCGATACATCGCATTTGGTGCTCTGTCGTGCTTCCTCCTCCGGTGCAACCGCGGCGGGAGTGACGGGCTCTTCCTTTGTGCGGTCGACCGCAGCCAGGGACCGGCGCGCGCTGGGATGGCAAGGATGCCGCCCACCACGATGAAGAGCAGCACTCCGGCGAGGATGAGCAGGGACTCGACCGAGAACTGTTCCGCGAGCGGGCCGAAGACGACCATCGACAGCGGCATCGCGACAGACCATCACCATCACCAGCGTGAAGAGGACGAGGATCCAACGCACCTGCGGATGTGTGGAGGCATACTTCAGGCCGGCCCGTAGGTCACCGAAGTAGGAGACCTTCCCCGTGTCGGCACGGATGACGCGGGCCACCGGGACCAGCGCGAGGAGGCCTACTCCGATGACCGCCGTGATCGCGTCGATGAAGAAGGCGGCGAGCATCTGCTCGCCGCCTTCGTCGTTTGCGGGGTGGGTGAGTGCGGGCTCTAGCCGAGCAGGCTCTCGATGGAGGTGCGGATCTGGTCGTAGGCGAGCCAGGCGAAGATCAGGGCGCAGAGGGTCAGGCCGATGTTGGAGACCCACTTGCTGCGCCACTCCACGGGAGTGTGGCGGGTGTTGAGGAGCCAGAGCAGGGTGACCGCCAAGAAGGGCATGAAGAAGGCGCCGAGCACGCCGTAGATGAGGATCAGCCAGGTGGGCTCGTCAGCGAGCAGGAGCCAGATCATCGGGGGGAAGGTGAGCCAGAGGATGTAGGCGCGGTACCAGAGGCCACCGCTCTTCGCCTCGGGCTCGTCGGCCTTTCCGCGGATGGTCCCCATGAAGTCGGCGAACATCAGGCTGACGCCGTTCCAGACGCCGACCAGGGACGACATCGCCGCGGCCCAGAAGCCGATCAGGAAGAGCTTGCCGAACCAGTTGCCGTAGCGGTCGGCGAGCACGTTGGACAGGTCGAGCATCCCCTGGTCGCCGGTGCCGATGGCGATGCGCGCCGAGTAGAGCAGCTCGGCACCCACGATGAGGGTCGCGACCACGAAGATGCCGGTGACGACGTACGCAGTGGTGTTGTCGATCCGCATCACCCGCATGAACTTCGGGGTGTTCCACCCCTTCTCCCGCAGCCAGTAGCCGTAGGCGGCCAGCGTGATCGTTCCGCCGACGCCGCCGGCGACCGAGAGCACGTTGACCAGGGCGCCGTCCGGGATCGTCGGCGCCAGGCCCTTGAAGAGCTCGGGGAGGTTGGGCACGGTGATGATCGCGGCCGCGACCATGGTGACGAACATGATCCCGACCAGGCCCGCGAGGAACTTCTCGAACAGGCTGTAGCGGCCGGCCCACACGATGGCGAGGCCGATCAGGCCGGAGGCGATGCCCCAGACCTTCACCGAGGCGAACGAGAACAGCGCGGTCAGGGCCAGGCCGGTGCCGGCCATCGCCGCGGCGCCGTAGATGAAGCCCCAGATCACGATGTAGGGACCGAAGTAGATCGTCGTCCAGATGCCCAGACGCCGCCAACCCTGGAAGATCGTCTCGCCGGTCGCCAGGCTGTAGCGCCCCGCGCCCTCGACGAGCACGACCTTCAGGACACATCCGATGACCACGGCCCACAGCAGGGCGTAGCCGTACTTGCTGCCTGCGATCAGGGTGGCGACCAGGTCAGCGGCACCGACACCGGTCGCGGCGACGACGAGGCCGGGGCCAAGGATCCGCCAGCGCGGGGTTTCGGACGACTCGGTCCTCGCTGCTTGTGACATGGGCGACAGGTATACCCGGTTTTAGGGCAGTTCAGCGACTTTTTGCCGAAGTACGGCGCGCTCGCGGTCGTTGGCGCACATCTCCGCGGCCCGCTCCAGCTCCGTGCGTGCCTCGACGGTTCGGCCCAGCCGGCGCAGCAGCTCACCGCGTACGGTGGGCAGGAGGTGGGTGCTGTCGAGCCGTCTGTCCTCGGCGATCCGATCGACCAGCTCCAACGCGGGCATGGGCCCGTGGGCCATTGCCACCGCGACGGCCCGGTTGAGATCGACGATCGGGTTCGGCGCGATCCGCCCCAGGGCCTCGTAGAGAACGATGATCCGTTCCCAGTCGGTCGTCGCGACGGAGTCGGCGACCGCATGCGTCCCGGCGATGGCGGCCTGCAGGCCGTAGGGTCCCAGGCCGCGAGGCGTCGCCTGCTCCAGCGCGGCCAGCCCGCGCCGGATCGCACCCCGGTCCCATCGGGTCCGGTCCTGGTCCTCGAGGAGGACAGCATCACCGTTGCTGTCGGTGCGCGCCGGGAAGCGGGAGGCGGTCAGCTCCATGAGCGCGAGCAGGCCGTACGCCTCAGGCGCATCGGGCAGCACGCCGATCAGCACTCGGATCAGCCTCCGTGCTTCCCGGGCGAGATCGGTGCGGATCAGATCCTCGCCGGAGGTCGCGGTGGAGCCCTCGGTGAAGATCAGGTAGAGGACGTTGAGGACGCCGGGGAGCCGCTGTCCGCGCTCCTCGGGTGAAGGCGCCTCGAACGGCACCTTCGCGGCCGCGATCGTCTTCTTCGCGCGGGTGATACGAGCCTGGATGGTCGGCACCGGAACCAGGAACGCCCGAGCGATCTCCTCGCTGCTCAGGCCACCGACCACCCTGAGCGTGAGCGCCACCCGAGCCTCCTTCGACAGCACCGGGTGGCAGGAGATGAACATCAGCGCGAGAACGTCGTCGTCGATGCGCTCGATGTCCAGGTCGTCGGCGTACGCCTCGTCCTGGTCGTGGGCGATCGCCTCGTACTTCTCGCGCTGGACCCCGGCACGGCGGATCGTGTCGATCGCCCGCCGTTTGGCCGTGGTCATCAGCCAGCCGACCGGGTTGGCGGGCTGGCCGTCGCGCGGCCAGGAGACCAGCGCCTCAGCGAGGGCCTCCTGGGCCGCGTCCTCGGCGAGGGCGAAGTCGCCGGTGTAGCGCGCGAGGGCGCCGACGATGCGGGCGGACTCGATTCGCCAGATCGCCTCGACGGCGCGCGTCGCGTCACTCATCAATGTCTCCTCGTCGGGTGGTCTCGACAAGCTCGACCACCGGGTCCGTCAGAGCTGCCCGTTCTTGGTCCGCCAGTCGAGCTCCTTCTGGATCCACGGGTTGTCCTGGGGAAACTCGTCGATCGTCGGAACCCGACGGAGCTCGACGGCGGAGCCCGGGAAGTAGCTGAGCCGCTTGGCCCACTCGATGGCTTCCTCCTTCGAGGCGACCGAGATCAGGTAGAAGCCCCCGAAGAGCTCCTTCGTCTCGCCGTAGGGGCCGTCGGTGACCACCGGCGCCTCCTCCGCCTCGGTGTAGGTGACGACGGTGTGCTCCTCCGGGTCCAGGCCCTCCATGGCGAGCAGCACGCCCGACTTGATGAGCTCGTCGTTGAGTCGCCCCATCTTCTCGAGCATCTGCTCGAAGGGGATCTCGGCCATCGCGGCGTTCTGCTTGTCCTCGTCGATGGTGCGCCAGATCAGCATGTACTTCGGCATCTCGGTTTCTCCTGTGTCTGTCGGGCCGTCTTGCCGGCCCGTTCACCCCTTGGTCGAACGAGGTCTACGCGGGATCGACAACTCTGCCAAGAATATTTTCAGGGGTCTCGACAGGTGGTTCCTGACCTTGTCGAAGGGCTCGACCACCGGTGCTGGTGCTATGGGTAGGTTGGAGAGCGTGAAGATCTCGCTGTGGCCCAATCACACCTCCTCCACCGCCGACATTCTTGCCGAGGCGCAGGCGGCTGACCAGGCCGGTTGGTACGGCGTCTGGGTCGCCGACCACTACATGCCCAACACCGGCACCGAGGACGTGGAGGACGGGCCGACGCACGAGGTCTGGGGGATCCTGCCGGCGCTGGCCGCAACCACCCAGAACGTACGCATCGGCCCCCTCGTCTCCCCGACGACGATCCACCATCCGGCGCTGCTCGCGAACCGGTCCGCGACGATCGACCACATCGCCGGTGGGCGGTTCGTGCTCGGTATGGGTGCCGGCTGGCAGATCAACGAGCACAAGGCGTACGGCATCGACCTGCCGAGTGCGAAGGTGCTCGTCGACCGGTTCGAGGAGGCGATCGAGGTCACCCGCTCGCTGCTCGACAAGCCCCGTACGACCTTCGAGGGGACTCACTTCCAGCTAGCCGACGCTCCGTGCGAGCCGAAGCCGGTGGCCTCGCCGCTGCCGATCCTGGTCGGCGCCAAGGGCCCGCGGATGCTGAAGGTCGTCGCCAGGCACGCCGACGAGTGGAACACCTGGGGCACTCCCGAGAGCGCCGGCGCGGTGCGGGCCAAGCTCCTGGAGGCGTGCGAGCAGGTGGGTCGCGATCCCGAGACGATCAAGACGACCACCAACCTCATGCTCGATCTCGACGGTGCGAACCCGGGCGCTGCCAGGACGCAGACGGGCTCGGCCGGTGAGCTGCAGGACCTGATCGGTCGCTATGTCGCGGCCGGGTTCGACGAGTTCATCCTGCCGACGTGGAACCTGGGTGAGACGGGTGCCGAGCGGATCGAGCGGGCGGCCCAGCTCAAGGCCGAGGTCCTCGACCCCGCTCTCTAGGCAGAGCGGGCGAGGATCGCGCTGTTGATCACGTCGGTTCCCGCGGCGTCGACCTCGGGGTTGGCCTCCGCGACCACGGTCAGGCCGGCCAGAGCCTGCGGACCGACTGGCGGATAGAGCAACTTACGCAGCCCCCGAGCGCTCCGCGCCAGGACGAGGCCGCGCGGGTCGAGGTGGGTGACCGCCTGATCGAGCACCTCGGCCTTGGCGGCATCGTCGGCTCCGACCAGGCCGGCGAGGAGCACGACGTCGACGGGTCGTGGTGGCGTGGCCGCCGCGGCATCGGCGTGCTCGAACGTCACGCCGGCCGTGCCCAGGCGACCGGCCATGACGGAGGACAGCCGGATCGCCTCGGCGTCGTGGTCGACGCAGTGCACCGCTATCCCCAGGTCGGCCAGGCAGAACGCGGTCAGGGGCAGCGGCCCCGAGCCGAGCAGCAGAACCTGCCGTGGGAGGGTGCCTTCGCGGCGTACGGCAGTCAGTTCCATCTCCACGAGGAGTCGGTAGTTCTCGCGGTAGGGGAAGCGGGCGAACGCCCCCGCGGGGTCGGGGGAGCGGGCGATCCGGTCGGCCCAGGCCCGCTCGAGGGCATGCTCCCCCGCGGACGCAACCGAACGGAAGACGGCCGGTGAGTGTGAGGGCGGCAAGGCGGCCAGCACCGTATCGGCGGCCGGCTCGGGCACGCTCAGCACTGCGGTCACCAACCGGTTGAAGAGCGCGTCGACGACGATGCCGGGTGCCAGGGACTGCTGGTCGAGCAGGTCGTCGAGGGTGGAGACCAGACGTTCGTCGATGGCTTCGAACGCTCCCGGATTCACAACCGGTCACGATTCCACATCGGCGACGGCCGCTGCACGGTGTTCCGCCAGGAAGGCCGCTCAGCGGAACGGAAGCGATCGGCGCGGCATGCTTCTGGGACGATGTAGAACCACGCCGACCGGTTACGACGTACCCCCGCAAGCACGCCAGGAAAGGCGTCCAGGAAAGGGAAGAACCATGAAGTACGTCATTCTCATCCACTCCAACCCGCAGCCGTGGGGTCACCCGACGGGCGACTTCATCCCGGAGTTCCAGTCGCTGCCGCAGGAGACGAGGGAGAAGCTCAACGGTGCCTTCGAGGCGGTCCTGGAGGAGCTCTCAGCCAACGGAGAGCTCCTCGGCGGGCAGGCGCTCGCGGACCCGGCCTCGGCCAGGCTCTACCGCTGGGATGCCGGCGAGCCGATCGCCACCGACGGTCCCTATTCGGAGGCGAAGGAGCACTTGGCCGGCTTCTTCCTGATCGATGTGGAGTCTCAGGAGAGGGCTGAAGAGGTCGTACGCAGCTTCAGCGGGCCCGGTGAGACGGTCGAGCTGCGGCCGGTGGCAACCTACTGACATGACGGTGACCGGTGTCGAGGACGTGTGGCGGCAGGAGTCTGCCCATGTCCTCGGCGCCCTGCTCCGGGTCCACCCCGACCTTCCCGACTGCGAGGACGCCGCGCAGGAGGCGCTGATCGCGGCCAGCCGGCAGTGGCCCGGTGATGGCCTGCCGGCCGATCCGCGTGCCTGGCTGATCCGGGTGGCCCACCGGCGGCTCATCGACCAGATGCGCGCCGACACCGCCCGGAGGCGACGTGAGATCGCCGACGGGATGGCCCGGCGCCTCGACGAGACGGATCCCCCGGCCGTGGAGATCGGTTCGGTCTACGACGACTCGCTGCGGCTGATGATGATGTGTGCCCACCCTGCGCTGCGCCGGCCTTCCCAGGTGGCGATCACGCTGCGGTGCGTGGGCGGTCTGACGACGGCGGAGATCGCGGCTGCGTACCTGGTTCCGGAGGCGACCATGGGGCAACGCCTCAGCCGGGCGCGGGCGACGCTGAAGAACGAGGACTTCTGCTCGCCGGCGCCCGACGAGCTGCCCGAGCGCATCGCCTGCGTGCTCGACGTCTGTCACCTGATCTTCAACGAGGGCCACACCCGCACCAGCGGACCGGACCTGCAGGGGATCGAGCTCACCGATGAGGCGATCCGGTTGACCCGGATCGTGCGCGGCGTGCTTCCCGAGCACGACGAGGCCACCGGCCTGCTCGCGCTCATGCTGCTGACCCAGGCGCGCTCGTGCGGGCGCGTCGACCATCTCGGCGACCTGGTCCCGCTCAAGGACCAGGACCGCTCGCAGTGGGACCGCGAACTCATCTGCGAAGGTGTGGCGCTGCTCGAGGACGTACTCCCGCAGGGGGCGGTGGGACGCTTCCAGCTGCAGGCGGCGATCGCGGCGGTCCATGCCGAGGCGGAGTCGTACGAGGCCACCGACTGGCTCCAGATCAACCTGCTCTACGGGATGCTCGCCCAGGTGGCCCCTTCGCCGGCGGTCACGCTCAACCGGGCTGTCGCCGTGGCGATGAGCCTCGGGCCCGAGCACGGGATCGAGATCGTTCGCGACCTGCTCGAGCACCCGGCGATGCAGCGACACCACCGGGCCCATGCCGTGCTCGCGCACCTGCTCGAGCAGTCCGGCGACCTCGCAGTGGCCAGGGAGCACTACGTGCTGGCGGCGAGGCTGACCCGGAGTGTTCCCGAGCAGCGCTACCTGAACCGACGGATCGAAACGCTCGGCCGAGCGTAGTTGACCAGTCACACAGATATGCCGGGCAGGGGAAGAGATCGTTCAGCATCGCTCCGAACTTGGTTAGAGTGAGTCCATGGACGAGGGTCGCGTGCGCGCAGTCCTCTTCGGTCTTCACGACACGCTGATCCCGGGCGGCTCCAGAGCCGAGCGAGCGGCGATGGCTCGCGGGATGGGAGCGGACCTCGGGATCGACCCTGCCGCATTCGCCTCGGCGACGGCCGAGACGCTCGATGAGCGGACCCGCGGCCTGATGGCCAGCGTGCATCACACGGTGCGCTATCTGTCTCGGCGGCTGGGGGCGGTTCCCACCGAGAGCCAGGTCGAAGCAGCCATCCGGCGTCGTCTCGATTTCACGCTCTCCCTGCACGCCTCGACCTGGGCGCTTCCTGCCCTGAGCGCACTGCGTGCACGTGGCTTCGGCCTCGGCCTGGTCTCCGACTCCTGCTGCGCCACGACCGAGGTCTGGCCGGACAGCCCGCTCAGCGAATACTTCGGCGCGGCCTCGTTCTCGTGCCGGACCGGCGTGCGGAAGCCGGACTCCGGTGCCTACATGGTGGCCGCGGCCGCGCTCGAGGTGCCGACCACCGAGTGCGTCTACGTCGGGGACGGCGGCGATGGAGAGCTGTACGGTGCAGAGGCCTTGGGGATGAGAGCCGTGCGGTTCCTGCCCGAGGATCCGGCGCAGCGACCGGAGGTCGTGCCCGATCTCGATCTCGAGTGGAACGGCCCGACGATCGGTGACCTGAACGAGCTCGTCGCGATGGTCAGGGTGCCGGAGCCGCGCAACGGGTCCGAATCGCGGACTTTTGTGTCTGGAAATGTCGTGCCGTGGGGATCGAAGCGGTCGCGGCGCTGATGGCCGGCTGAGCGCGCTCGACCGACGCATGGGCGCGCCGACGGGCCATCACGCCCGGGTCAGGGTCCCACTCACGGGAGGCCGAAATGAGTGGAATCCGGGATTCGACCGATGATCCGGTCCGCTCCTCGGCACGGTTGCGGATCACTCTCGGATCGGTGTCCGGCGCGCCATGAGCTCTGTTACCTGTCCAGTGACAGTTTCTAACCGGAGGCCGAGGACCCCGCCTCGGGGAGTTCGCTCCATCAGGCGGCACCACAGGCGTGAATTCGGCAGGAAATGGTCGATGCCCCCTAGCCAGCCCCGGCAGAAAACGATAAGAATCGATCGACCGACAGGGAAGAATTTCTCCGACGCCGACCCCACATTTCGGAGTCAGGTTCCCAACAGTCATGGTTTGCCCCCGACGCCCTTGACGTACATGCTTACCTGTCAGTCGACAGGTTCATCATGTTTCGAGGAGGCCACGGGTGGCACTAGCTGCAGACCACAGCACGGACACGGTGCTGAACGCACGGGCAGACGCTCGCGCGCAAGCGGGACAGGTCAGCGACTGGATGCCGTACCTCCCAGCCTCGTCGAGCCCGTTCTGTCCCGAGGATGTGGCCGCGGACAGCCTGACGTGGGCCGAGACGGTCGCTCCCGGGGGCTACACCCACAAGGTCCTGGCCCGCGGCACGCGGCTCCGGCTCGAGGATCCGACCGGCGAGGCCTGTGCCCACACGCTCCTCTACAACGCACTCGAGCCGACCGAGCGGCTCAACGTCGCCGACACCCAGAAGATCCCGTGGCAGGCCTACCTCGGCGCCGGGCACCCGCTGCTCTCCGGTGACGGTCGGGTGCTCGCCACGATCCTCACCGACACCTCGGGGAGGCACGACGCGCTCTGCGGGACGAGCACGGCCGCCTGGAACGCCCTGCGCTACGGCACTGCGCTGCCCGAGGGGCCCGCGCCCGCGGGCCGCGATCTCTTCGTGAAGGCGGCCGCCAAGCACGGACTCGGCCCGGCCGACGTACCCCCTTCGGTGTCGTTCTTCCAAGGGGTGCGGGTCGCGGCGGACGGGAGCTTCGACTGGTTCGGCTCGTCAGGTGCCGGGACCGCGGTCGAGCTCGTGGCGGAGCTGCCCCTGATCGTGCTGATCGCCAACGTCCCGCATCCGCGGGACCCACGTCCGGAGTACATCGTCGGGCCGCTGCGCGTGCACGCCTGGCGTACGCCGGAGACCCACCCGACCACCCAGGCGGAGGAGCGTTTCGACGCCTCTCCCGAGGTGCGGCGGGCGTATCTGAACACACTCGACTATGCGGAGGCTCGGGGCCTGTGACTACCACGATCGACAACCCGGTGATGAGGCCTGTGACGACTGTTCCGGTTCCGACGGCCACCTATCTGACGCCCGACGGGCAGCTGGTCTCCAGCGTCCCGGTCGGCGCGTCGTACGCCGACGACCACACTCACCTGGAGTGGGGTGACCCGCTGGTGCCGGGTGCCGTCGTGCTGGACGAGCAGGTGGCTCCGCGGGCCTCGTGGTCGGGCGTCGTGCGGGCCGGGCAGGTGCTGACGATCGTCGACGTCGGGGGGAACCAGTCGGGCGACTGTCTGCTCTACAACGCGCAGCACACCGACGAGCGCTACAGCGCCCCGGACACGCTCGCGTGGCAGGACAACGCCTACATCCGTACCGGGACCGTGCTGCGCAGCAACCTCGGTCGCGCCCTGATGACCGTGGTCGACAACGAGATCGACCGCCAGGACACCATCGGCGGAGCCTGCTCGCGCGAGTCGAACACCCTGCGCTACGGCCACCATGTGATGTATCACCACGGCTGCCGGGAGAACTTCCTGACCGAGGGTGCCAAGCACGGGCTCGGCATGCGCGACATCGTCTCCAACATCAACTGGTTCATGAACGTGCCCATCGAGGAGGACGGTGCGCTCGGCATCGTCGACGGCATGTCCGCGCCCGGGAGGCGGGTCGCGCTGCGCGCCGAGATCGACACGCTCGTGCTGATCTCCAACTGCCCGCAGATGAACAACCCCTGCAACGACTTCAACCCGACGCCCCTGCGGATGATCGTCTCGGAGCCGGATACCGACCTCGAGTACGAGGCCGATTCATGACATCTGGCCCACCCTTCGACACCGTCCTCGTCGCGAACCGGGGAGAGATCGCCCGCCGAGTGATGCGCACGGCGCGCGAGCTCGGCATGCGTACGGTCGCGGTCTTCTCCGAGGCCGACCGGGCGGCGCCACACGTGCGGGAGGCGGACGAGGCCGTCTGTCTGGGCTCCGCGCCCGCACGGGACTCCTATCTCCGTGGCGATCTGATCATCGCAGCAGCCCTGCGCACCGGCGCGGGGCTGCTCCATCCCGGCTACGGCTTCCTGTCCGAGAGCGCCGCCTTCGCCCGCGAGGTCGAAGCGGCGGGAATCCGGTTCGTCGGCCCGACGCCGGAGCAGATCGGGGCCTTCGGCGAGAAGCACTCGGCTCGCCGGCTCGCCGAGAACGCCGGGGTGCCGATGTTGGCCGGCTCGGGCCTGCTCTCCGGTCCCGACGAGGCAGCCGAGGAGGCCGCCCGGATCGGGCTGCCGGTGATGGTCAAGGCGACCGGCGGCGGTGGTGGCATCGGGATGACCGCGTGCAGCTCGGAGGAGGACGTCCGGGTCGCTTTCGAGCGGGTCGCGCGGCTCGCTCAGACCAGCTTCGGCACCGCCGGGGTGTTCCTGGAGCGCCTCGTGCGGCCGGCGCGCCACGTCGAGGTGCAGGTCTTCGGCGACGGGCAGGGACAGGTCGCCGTGCTCGGCGACCGCGACTGCTCGCTGCAGCGCCGCAACCAGAAGGTGATCGAGGAGGCGCCCGCGCCGGCGCTCCCCGAGCACGTCCGGACCGTCCTGCACGACTCCGCGCGACAGCTCGCCAAGTCGGTCTCCTACCGCTCGGCCGGGACCGTGGAGTTCGTCTACGACCCGGTCCGCGAGCTGGTCTCCTTCCTGGAGATGAACACTCGACTTCAGGTCGAGCACGCGGTCACCGAGCAGGTGATGGGCATCGACATCGTCGAGCTCATGCTGCGACTGGCCGGCGACGGAGTCGCGGCCCTGCCGGACGAGCTCTTCCGCAAGTGCCCCGCACCCAAGGCGTACGCCGTAGAAGCGCGTGTCTACGCCGAGGACCCGGCCAAGGACTCGATGCCGTCGTCCGGCCTGGTGACGCGTGCGGTCCTGCCGGAGCCGACCGACTCCGTCCGGGTTGACTCCTGGATCGAGACCGGGCTCGAGGTCTCGCCTCACTACGATCCGCTCATCGCCAAGGTGATCGCCACCGGCGCGACCCGTGACGAGGCGCTGGACACGCTGGGCGACGCCCTCGCCCGGACCCGGATCGACGGCATCGTCACCAACGTCTCCGCGCTGCGCGCGATGACGACCTACGACGAGCTCCGCTCGGCGACGCACTCGACCTCGACGTTGGCCGAACGGGCCAAGCAGGGCAGAGGTGGCGACCCGGACCCGCGCATCGACGTCCTCGACCCGGGCGTGCTCACCACCGTCCAGGATCTCCCCGGTCGGGTGGGCTACTGGCAGGTCGGCGTCCCCCCGTCGGGGCCGTTCGACCCGGTCTCCTTCGCCGAGGCGAACCTGGCAGTCGGCAACCACCGGGGCGCCCCCGGGCTCGAGGTCACGGTGCCGCTCGCGACCGGCCGGACGACGTCCGGCGGGCCGACGTTGGTCTTCTCCGATCCCGCCGTCGTCTGCGTGACCGGTTCCCCCATGCCGGTCAGCGTCGACGGCGTCCCTGCCCCGCAGTGGGAGCCGATCGAGCTCCCCGCGGGGGCCACGTTGAAGCTGGGCCGCACCGACGGTCCGGGACTGCGGACCTACATCGCGGTCCGGGGCGGGCTGGACGTGCCCGAGTATCTCGGCAGCGCCTCGACGTTCACGCTCGGCGGATTCGGCGGGCACGCCGGACGTACGCTCCAGCGCGGCGACGTGCTCCGCCCTGGCACGGCAATCGACCCCCAGGCGCAGCCCGCAGCGACCCCGGCGTCGCGGCGGCCGGCGCTGACCAACAGCTGGCAGATCGGCGTCACCGAGGGCCCGCACGGCGCCCCGGAGTTCTTCACGCGATCAGACCTGGACCAGCTCTACTCGGCCGGCTACCGGGTGCACCACAACTCGGCCCGCACCGGCGTACGTCTGATCGGGCCGAAGCCGACCTGGGCCCGTGCCGACGGTGGCGAGGCCGGGCTGCACCCCTCGAACATCCACGACACCCCCTACACGGTGGGTTCGCTCGACTTCACCGGCGACACCCCGATCATCCTCGGCCCCGACGGCCCGTCGCTGGGTGGCTTCGTCTGCCCGGCCGTGGTCGCCAGCGGCGAGCTGTGGAAGATCGGGCAGCTGCGTCCCGGCGACACGGTGCGGTTCGTGCCGGTGCGCGAAGACAGGGCCGCCGGCCTGGTCGATCACCGTGCTTCCTTGGCAGTGGTCGGCGGCGCGGGTGGCGACGGCGACGACGGCGTCCTGGGCGGGCTGCCCGGAACTCCGGAGCGGCCGGAGGTCACCTACCGGCGCAGCGGGGACAACTCCGTGCTGGTCGAGTACGGGCCGATGACTCTCGACCTGGGTCTCCGGATGCGGGTGCACGCGCTGCAGTCGGCGCTGGCCGAGCACGCGCCTGCGGGCATCATCGACGTCACGCCGGGGATCCGGTCGCTGCAGGTCCACACCGACTCCTCGATCCTGCGGGCCGGCCAGGTCGCGGCGCTGCTGCGTGAGCTGGAGGAGGACCTGCCCGCCACCTCGGAGCTCGCCGTGCCTTCGCGGCGGGTGCGGCTGCCGCTCTCCTGGGACGACCCGGCGACTCGGGAGGCGATCGATCGCTACACCGCAGGCGTACGCGACGACGCGCCGTGGGCGCCGTGGAACATCGAGTTCATCCGCCGGATCAACGGGCTCGCCTCGGTCGAGGAGGTCCACCGGACCGTCTTCGACGCGTCGTACCTCGTCCTCGGACTGGGGGACGTCTATCTGGGGGCGCCGGTCGCGACGCCGCTGGACCCCCGGCACCGGCTGGTGACGACGAAGTACAACCCGGCGCGGACCTGGACGGCGGAGAACTCCGTCGGGATCGGTGGCGCGTACATGTGCATCTACGGGATGGAGGGGCCGGGTGGCTACCAGCTCGTCGGCCGGACCACGCAGGTGTTCAACCGGTTCCGGCGTTCCACGTCGGCCGGCGGGCTCTTCCACGACGATCCGTGGGCGCTGCGGTTCTTCGACCGGATCGAGTGGTACCCGGTCTCTGCCGAGGAGCTCCTCGAGCTGAGGGCGGAGGTCGACGCCGGTCGCGGTGAGTTCGAGACCGAGGAGGGCACCTTCTCGATCAAGGAGTACGACCGCTTCCTGACCGACAACGCGGGCTCGATCGCCGACTTCCGCGACCGGCAGTCCGCCGCCTTCGAGGAGGAGCGCGAGCGCTGGAAGGTGGCGGGAGAGTTCGACATCTGCGACCGTATCGACGCGCGAGGCGAACCGTCGGAGGTCGAGGTGCCGGACGGCTGCGTGCAGGTGACCGCGCCTTTCACCTCGACGGTCTGGAAGGTGGTCGCCAGCCGGGGGGCGCGGCTGGCGCAGGATGCGCCGCTGATGGTCGTCGAGGCGATGAAGATGGAGGCGAGCGTCCCGATACCGGTCGCCGGCGAGGTGGTCGAGCTCTACGTGAAGCCGGGCGAGCAGATCGTCCCGGGACAGATCATCGCCGCGGTGCGACCGGCCGTCGGAGCCGGGGCTTGATCCACTCGCTCGCAGGTGGCGCGGTCGTCCGCGCAGCGGAGGCACTCGACCGGATCGAGGCGTCGGACCGTCCGGAGATCTGGATCTCGCTGCGTACGAGTGCGGACTTGCTCGAGGAGGCCGCCGCGATCGATGCGAGGGTTGCCGGCGGTGAGGTCCTGCCGCTGGCCGGGCGCCTGCTGGCGGTCAAGGACAACATCGACGTGCGCGACCTGCCGACGACCGCCGGAGCACCTTCCTTCGCCTATCAGCCGGCCCGCGACGCCACCGCCGTCGCCCGGCTGCGGGCGGCCGGTGCTCTGGTCGTGGGAAAGACCAACCTGGATCAGTTCGCGACCGGGCTGGTCGGCACCCGGAGCCCCTACGGCCCGGTCCGCAACGCCTGGGACCTCACCCGGATCTCGGGTGGCTCCTCGTCGGGCTCGGCGGTGGCGGTCGCTCTCGGCCTCGTCGACCTCGCGCTGGGGACCGACACCGCGGGCTCCGGGCGGGTTCCGGCCGCGCTCAACGGCATCGTCGGGGTGAAGCCGTCGCGTGGGTTCGTGCCGGTCACCGGTGTCGTGCCCGCCTGCTACACGCTCGACTGCGTCACCGTCTTCGCCAGGGATCTCGCGGCCGCGCGGGCGGCGGCGGAGCTGATGGCTGGTCCCGACCCTTCGGACCCGTTGTCTCGTACGCTGCCTCCGGATGCCGGGCTGCCGCCGGTGCCGAGGGTGGCCGTGCCGACCGGCGAGCACCTCGACGGGCTCGCCCCGGGATGGGCTGACGCCTTCCAAGCCGCGGTCGCACGTCTGACGGCTGCCGGGGTCGAGATCGTCGAGGCCGACATCTCGCCGTTGCTCGATGCCTCACGGCTCCTCTACGACGGCGCCTTCGTCGCCGAGAGGTACGCCGCGGTCGGCTCACATCTCGAAGCCAACCGTGACCGCATCGGGACGGACCTGGACCCGACGGTCGCCGAGATCGTGCTCGCCGGAGCATCGCCCAGCGCAGCTGACTGGGCGCGCGACGTGGCTCTCCTGGCGCGCCTCGGTGCCGAGGGGCGAGCGGCGCTCGCCGGATGCTCGGCGCTGCTGACACCGACGACGACCTGGCACCCGACCCTCGCCGAGGTGGCGGCGGATCCCGTCGGCGCCAACGCTCGCCTCGGTCGCTACACGAACTTCGCGAACCTGCTCGACATGGCTTCGCTCGCCGTCCCTGCAGGCCAGGTCGACGGGCTGCCGTTCGGGGTGATGCTGACCGGGGCGTTCGGCAGCGACCGCACCCTGGCGGCGCTCGGCCACACGCTGCTCAGCCCGAGCGTCGATCTCTTCGTGGTGGGTGCCCACCTGTCGGGGATGCCGCTCAACCATCAGCTGGTCGAGGCCGGAGCCACGTTGCTGCGGCCGGCCTCGACCTCAGCCGACTACCGGCTGTTCGCCCTCGAGACCGTGCCGCCCAAGCCTGGGCTGGTCCGGACTGGTGGTGCTGAGACCGGGACGCGGATCGAGGGCGAGCTCTGGCGTGTCCCGGCCGCGGGCTTCGGAGCGTTCGTGGGCGGCGTACCTGCTCCGATGGCCATCGGGAAGGTCACGTTGGCGGACGGCTCCGTCGTCTGCGGCTTCCTCGTCGAGCCGTTCGCTGTCGAAGGGGCTGCCGACATCTCGTCGCACGGAGGGTGGCGCCATCATCAGTCTGAGCAGCGTCTTTGACTTCTGGCGGGAATGACGGACACCAAACCGACGGCATTCCCTCTGGCGGAACGCGATCCTGTTCAGAGGTCCGAATACGGGTCACACTGGGCACGGATCCGCCAAATTCGTCGCCTCGGGAGGATGCCGTGCCAGCTTTATCGGTTCGTCATGCCATACCGTTTGTCTACGAGGACGGCAACCCTTCGGCGGGACTTTCGGCACTATTCTCTAGGGGAAGAAGACTCTTTCGAATCTTCCCCGAAACTCGGGAGGCCGCTTAGATGACGTACATGACAACTAGGCGTTCTCGGCCCGGCCGCCCCAGGCATGTGCCCGACTCGGGCACCGCCTCCCCGCGCGATCAGATCCTCGAAGCCGCTGCGAAACTCTTCGTGTCGCAGGGTTTCGCGGCGACCTCCACCCGCGAGATCGCCGACCAGGTCGGCATCCGCCAGGCTTCTCTCTACTACCACTTCGCCGGCAAGGACGAGATCCTTGTCGAGCTGCTCCGCACCACGGTTCGTCCGACCACGGACAAAGTCGAGAAGATCCTCAATCAGGTGCCACCCCTGAACGTCGAGACAGCCCTTTATCTGCTTGTTCTCGTCGATGTACGCACGCTTGCGGACGTGCCGCACAACGTCGGCATGCTCTACCTGCTGCCGGACGTGACCAAAGAAGAGGTCTACGTCGACTTCCGCGAGGAGCACGACAAGCTGGTTGAGGCTTACGCCGATCTCGCCAGCAGGGTGGCCACGGAGACGGTGCTGTCGACGATCGGTCTCAAGCAGCTGGGCAACATGCTCATCCAGCAGGTCGAGGGTGTCATCAACATGCGCACCGAGGACCCGGTCCGGCGGATCTCGTGCCCGGAGGCATGGGCGATCGCTGCCACGTGTCTGCGGATCTGCGGTGTCAGCGAAGCCAAGATCATTGCTGCGAACGACGTCGCCGTGGACATGCTCGACGACTTCCGAGAGGACAAGGTCCGCGAGGTCGCCTGACACGGTTCCAACCAGGCTGACAGCACAGTATTGGTGGGCACGGGCGGCGCGTGTGAGTTGCCCCGATGAGGCTTGACCGACACACTTTCCGAGCCCTTGCCCGCTTCCCCCACCACAAGGACCCCCACACGTGTGCAATGACCCTTCCGGAGGCCTCTGATGGCCCGGAAGCAGACAGCCATCCTCTCCGTCAACCGCGGTGTGACGACGCTCAACGGCTTGGTGGTGGATCATCCGTGGGGGGAGGATCCGCATCAGGCAGGCATACGTGCCGTGCGCGAGCAGCTCGCCGGCCCGAGCCGCAAGTCCGTCGAGGTCGTCGCGACCGACGACGACGCCCGGGTCCGGATGCTCGTCCATCCCGACGGTCGGGTCACCGACATCGAGCCGCTCGAGGTCTTCGGGACGTACGCGTCGCCGGGGCAGGCCCCCGGGGCGGCATGGCTTCCTGCTGCCGCTGCGCCGACGGTTGTCCAAGGGGTCGTCGAGCCGGTGGAGGAGCCCGAGCCCGAGCCGGAGGAGCCGTACGTGCCGCCGGTCCTGGCGGTTCCGGCGCCTGTTGCCGAGCCGGAGCCCGAGCCGTTGGAGCCCGAGCCGTTGGAGCCCGAACCTGAGCCCGACCCGGAGTCGGAACCCGAGCCGCCGTCGACGCCCCCGCCGGCGCCACCGACAGGGCCGCCGCCGGCCCCGGTGCTGATCCCTGAGCCGATCCCTGAGGCGGAGCCCGGGCCTGAGGCGGAGTCCGTCGCTGAACCGGTCTCCAGGAAGTCGTCCGGGCCGTTGGTGCCGTTGCACCACATGGAACCGGGCCCGTACCGACGGTCTCGGATGACCCGTCGTGGTCGGGTGGTGCTGGTCATCGCCGCCGTGCTCCTGCTGATCCTGGTCTACGAGGTCGTACGCGGCGTCGTGACCGGCTCCGACGCGGACTCGTCCGACAAGAAGGAACCGCAGAGCGAGCAGTCGGCGCCCAGCGCCGCGGCCAGCGACGAGGTCATCGAGCCGCCGTCAGAGGCGACCTCGCCGAGCGCGCCGCCGTCCTCGGACCGGGTCGAACCGACCCCGAAACCGACACCGAAGCCGACCCCCACGCCGACCAAGAAGCCGAAGGCTGAGCCCGCGCCCACCAGGAAGCTCTCGGTGGAGGCGATCGCGATGACCGAGGCCATCGGACTTCGGATCGACACCAGCAGACTCCCGGTGACGGCCAGGATCGCGATGGATCCGTGGGGCGAGCCGGAGCGGTTCACGCGTACGGTCATGATCACCGAGCCCAACCAGCTCGTCGTGGTCAAGCCGGTCGCCTCCGGCCACGCCGAATGGAGCGTCCGGGTCGACGGTGCCGCGAAGGTCACCGGCTACACGCACTCCTGGCCCAAGGGCGATCGCGAGTTCATCAGGCGCTGATCGCCGCTCCGGGACGGACGGATTTGCTACCACGGTCGGATGTGGCGGCCTTCGGCCCCGGCGTACGCTGCATGAAACGTGTTCCTGTGCCTCGGAGGTCTCGCATGCCGCTCAAGATCACGCCGCCCGTCGGCGCTCGCTCGATTGCCGGACGGACGCTGGGCTGGACGCTGGGGCCGGTGGAACGCACCGCCAAGCAGGGGGTGCGCTGGGCGCTGGGGCACGGGTTGCCGCGTACCGCCATCGTTCGGTCCGCCAGAAAGGGTGACCTGCAGGGTGACCTGATCCTGAGCGGGCCCGGGTCGCACACCTTCGACCTGGTCGACCTGTTCGAGGAGTTCCGTGCGCGTGGGCCCCTCTATCAAGGCGGCTTCAGCCATCTCGCCGTCGATCACGAGGTCATCAAAGAGGTGCTGACCAGCAACGACTTCGTCACCGGGTTCTTCGCGCCCGACGAGTCGGGGACCGGTCTGCTGGCGCGAGCGGCGACCTGGTCGGCCAGCGACGTGTTCGCTCCGCTCCAGCCGCCGTCGCTGCTCGCGACGGAGCCGCCGGAGCACACCCGCTACCGTAAGTTGGTCACCCGGGTCTTCACCGTGCGAGCGGTCGAGCGGCTGCGGACTCGCACCGCGGAGATCGCCCAGGAGCTCCTCGACGACCTGGAGAAGGAAGCCGCCTCGGGTGCCCCCGTCGACCTCGTCACCCGCTACTGCGGGCTGCTCCCCATCACGGTGATCTCCGAGGTGCTGGGTGTCCCCGTCGAGCTGCGCGAGCGGATGCTGGAGCTCGGCAAGGGCGCGGCGCTCAGCCTCGACATCGGACTGGGCTGGCGGACGTTCCGAGAGATGGAGACGTCGCTGGAGGAGTTCGACACTTGGCTGCGCGGCCATCTGGCCTATCTCGCCGATCACCCCGGCGACGACCTGCTCAGCCAGCTCGTCGCGCTCCGCGACGACGGCGACCGGCTCAGCGACAAGGAGCTGCGCGCCGTCGCCGGCCTGGTTTTCGCGGCAGGCTTCGAGACCACCGTGAACCTGATCGGTAACGGCATCGCGCTGCTCCACGACAACCCCTCGCAGCTCGAGGTGCTCGAGGCACGGCCCGACCTGTGGTCGAACGCGTCCGACGAGATCCTGCGGCTCGACCCGCCCGTGCTGCTCACCGGCAGGGTCGCTCGGCGGAACTCGACCATCGCCGGCCAGGAGATTCCGCGCGGCACGATCATCAACACGGTGCTGGCCGCAGCCAACCGCGATCCGGCCGTCTTCACCGACCCGCACACCTTCGACGTCACCCGGGAGAACGCCCGCGACCACCTCTCCTTCTCCAGCGGCCGTCACTTCTGCCTCGGCGCAGCGCTGGCCCGGATGGAGGGCGAGATCGGGCTCCGGCTCCTCTTCGAGCGGTTCCCCGACCTCGAGCTCGTCGGCGACCGCGAGCGCCACCCCACCCGCATCCTCCGCGGCTACTCGCACCTGCCGGCCCGGTTGCTCTGACCCGCCGAGGCGTCAGGTAGGTCAGTCGAGACGTCACTCCCGTCGGTCGAGTCGGCACCTCCGTGCCACTTCGGCCGACGGGAGTGACGTCTCGGCGGTCAGTGTTCGGCGGCGTCGAGGAGTCGCTGACCCAGGGCGGCTACGCAGCGGCGTACCTCGTCACCCTGGACCACGCGGAACGGGACGGCGCGACGGGCGAGCTCCTGGGCGTACCAGTCCGGGCTGTTGGTGCTCCCGACGAGACGGCAATGCCCGTCGTCGATGGGCTCGAGGCGGCCCAGGACGCGGGGGAGATAGCGGTCGACCTGCGCGAACGGGGCCTCGAAGACGACCTCGACCGAGTAGGCCCAGCCCTCGCCGAGATGTTCCTCGACCTCGGTGACGGGATCGATCTCAGGGCGTACGAAGGCGGTCTCCTCGATATCGACCGCGGCCATCCGGTCGACCCGGAGCACCCGGCGTGCGTCCGCGGTGTGGGACCAGCAGAGCAGGTACCAGCGGGCGTGGCGGACGACGACCGCCCACGGGTCGACGACCATCTTTCGCTCGTTGCCGTTCTCGGTCGTGTAGGTGATGGTCGTCCGCCGCTGGGAGTCGCATGCCTGGACCAGGCTGGTGGTGATGTCCGGGTCAGGGGTGGCGGCGCTCTGGTCAGGGACGGCCGAGATCGTACGCCGCACCGCGGCCACCGTCTGCGACAGCGACTCCGGCAGCACCCGGCCGATCTTGCCGACGGCGCTGCCGACGGGGCCGGTGGCGTCGGCGATGTCGTGGTGGCCGTCGAGCAGGGCCATCACCAGGCCGAGGGCCTCCGCGGTGGTGAAGATGAGCGGCGTACGCATCCCGCGGCCGAGTCGGTAGCCGCCGTACGGGCCGCGCTCGGACTCGACCGGAATCCCGGCCTCCCGCAGGATGGCGACGTAGCGGCGGGCGGCGCGCTCGGTCACCCGAAGCCGCTCGCCCAGCCGTTCGGCGGTGATGCCGGGGGAGGACTGCAACAGCTCGAGGGTGAGCAGTGCCCGAGCTGTCGGGCTCTCGTCGTGTCCCATCGTGCGGCTCCCGGAATTGGTTCGTCCGGATTCAGATTAGTCCGTCGCTCTCGGCGTGGCAGGTCCCGTACCCTTACCGGCATATGAGACTTCTGCTGATCAGACACGGCCAGACCCCGAGCAACGTCTCGGGGGCGCTCGACACTGCCTTCCCGGGCGCGGGGTTGACCGAGCTCGGCCTCTCGCAGGCCGCAGCGGTGCCTGACGCGCTGGCGGGGGAGAGGATCGCGGGGCTGTACGCCTCCCGCCTGATCCGTACTCAACTGACCGCCGAGCCGCTCGCCGCCCGGACCGGGTTGCCGTTGGTGGTGCAGGAGGGCTTCGAGGAGATCAACGCCGGACACCTGGAGATGGCCACTGACAAGGAGTCGGTGACGGCCTATCTCGAGGCGCTCGCCGACTGGATCGGCGGCACTCTCGAGACCCCGGTCCCGGGCGGCGAGGCGGGCCACGAGTTCCTGGCGCGCTACGACGCCGCGGTGCAGGCCGTGGCCAAGCAGCACGAGCCCGATGACACGGTCGCGATCGTCTCGCACGGCGCCGCGATCCGGATGTGGACGGGGCTGCGCACCACGCAGTCGCCGGCATTCGGCGATGACAACCGGATCCGCAACACCGGCCTCGCGGTCGTCGAGGGCAGTCCGGACGAGGGCTGGACGACGATCTCCTGGAACAACGACCCGCTGGGTGGCGCCCACCTGATCGGTGAGGGATTCTGATCCTCCGCTCGCTCCTGCTCTTCGCCCTGGCCGCGGTCGCCGAGATCGGTGGCGCCTGGCTGGTCTGGCAGGGGCTGCGGGAGCACCGTGGTTGGCTCTGGGTGGGCGCTGGGTTCATCGCGCTCGGCCTCTACGGGGTCGTCGCCACGCTGCAGCCCGATGCTCACTTCGGGCGGATCCTGGCTGCGTACGGTGGGGTCTTCGTCGTCGGCTCGATCGCCTGGGGGATGGCGATGGACGGCTTCCGGCCGGACCGCTGGGACATCGCCGGTGCGGCACTGTGCCTGGCCGGGATGGGCGTGATCATGTATGCGCCACGTGGGTGAGGATGGGGTGATGGGTTCCGAGGAAGTGTCGCCGCGTACCTTCGTCCCGGTCGCGCGCGGAGAGCGGCCCCGCCGCAGCCGGAGTACGGCTCGCGTGCTCCTGATCGACGATCGCGACCGGATCCTGCTCTTCACCGACTCGGACCCGGGGGTCCCGGGGGCGCGCTGGTGGATCACTCCCGGCGGCGGCATCGACGACGGTGAGAGCGAAGTGGTCGCTGCCGTGCGCGAGGTCGAGGAGGAGACCGGCCTGCGGATCACCGAGGCCGACCTGCTCGGGCCGACGATGCGACGCACCGTCGTGCACGGCTACAGCGACGTGGTCATCGACCAGCAGGACGTCTTCTACGCGTGCTGGGTGCCCGAGTTCGAGGTCTCCATCGCCGGTCACACCGAGGAGGAGCAGCTCACGATGTCCGGCCACCGCTGGTGGACACGCACGGAGCTCGCCACGACCGACGAGGCGATCTGGCCGGCGGTGCTCCTCGACCTGTGGAAGGACGCCGAGGTACGCCGCGCCGCGGCCACCTCCGGATCGGCTGACCCTGTCGAGGCGGCAGATGGCGGATGCGTGGAGGAGTCGACCGTTCCGGCCTGACGGCCAGCCCGCAACCGCACCGCAGCCGACCATCCCTCAGGATGGTCGGCTGCGGTTCTTGCGAGATCTGGTCGTAAGGCCCCCGGTATGACGAGATCTCTGGTGTGTGTCGTCGCATCGGGTGCGGACCCCCCCGATCGGCACGTGCGACGACACTCAGTCCGTGGAGCGGCCCCCCGGCCGCGCCCTGTGCCGCCCCCTCGGTCGGCGCAGGGCGTCCAGCCACAGCCTCAGGCTGTGGGCGACGGACCGACGATGGTTGCGCATGGTCAGCGAACGGCCCCGAGCGCGACGATGCCGACGGCAGCCGCGGCGGCGACGCCGAACATCGTGGTGCCGACGGCCGGCGGCATCCCGCCGCGGTGCTTGTGCTCGGACGGGTCGTTCTTGCGGATGCTGCGTACGGCGTCGAGGACGTTGTTGCGGATCGACTCGACGGCGGTCAGGTCACTGCGGTGACGTGCGGTGATCGTGGTGGTAGCCATTGGTTCTTCCTCTTCTCGGCGAACGGCGCTGGCCGTCCGGGTCCGGCGGCCTTCACGTGAGAGAGACGGGGGCGAGGTGTGCCCATGACGCGACTATTTGCCACTTTGGAGTTACGAAATATCCACATCTGAGAAACATCACCTGGAGCCCGTACGCTGCGCGTCATGACCACGTCGTTGACGGAGATCACTCGGGAATGGGGGCGGATCGGCGTCATCGGGTTCGGCGGTCCGCCCGCCCACATCCGGTTGCTGCGTGAGACCGTCGTCGAGCGCCGCGGATGGGTGGAACCGGAGGAGTTCGAAGACGCGATCGCGACCTGCAACCTGCTCCCCGGACCTTCCTCGACGCAGCTGGCGATCTTCACTGCCTGGCGGGTCGGAGGCGCGCGCGGTGCGCTGGTCGGTGGCTTGGCGTTCATCCTGCCGGGGCTGGTGCTGATCCTCGCGTTGGCGGCCCTCTTCCTCGGTGACCCGCCCGCATGGGTGCTGGGCGCGGGCGCGGGGGCCGGTGCGGCGGTCGCTGCCGTGGCGGTGCAGGCGGGCTGGGCGCTCGTGCCGTCCTCCTACGAGCGGACCCCGTCGCGTCCGCGATGGCTTCTCTACGCCGTCATCGGGACCGTCGCCGCCGCGACAACCGGGGCATGGGTCGTCCTCGTGCTCGTCGGTGCCGGGCTCGTCGAGGTGGCGATGCGGAGGCCGTGGCGTACGAACTCCTTCCAGTCCGTCCTCACCGTGCCGTTCCTGGTCCAGGGCGGACTCACCGCCGCGGTGGCGGCGCCGCTTGCGTGGACGGCCTTCAAGGTCGGCGCGTTGTCGTACGGCGGCGGCTTCGTGATCATCCCGCTGATGCAGTCCGATGCGGTCGAACGCTACGGCTGGATGAGCGACGCCGAGTTCCTCAACGCGGTCGCGCTCGGGCAGATCACCCCGGGCCCGGTCGTCCACACGGTCGCGGTCGTCGGGTTCGCGGCGGCCGGTCTCCTCGGGGCGCTCGGCGCCGCGGTCATCGCCTTCGGGCCGTCGTTCGCGATGATCATCGCCGGCGGGCGGCACTTCGAGGCGCTACGTTCCTCGCCGCTCGCTCGTGCGTTCCTCGACGGCGCCGGGCCGGCGGCGATCGGCGCGATCCTCGGATCGGCGGTCCCGCTGGCACTGGCGACGAGCGAATGGTGGCAGTGGGTGGTGCTCGCCGCGGCCGGCGTACTCCTGCTGCTGCTGAAGCGCGGCGTGGTGCTCACGCTGCTGCTCGCTGCCGCGGTCGGGGTGGTTGTCGCGCTGGCTGGTGGGCCGCTGCCGTGAATGCTCACCGAGGTACCTCGGTGAACATCCGCGCCCTCGTCTAGAGGTAGAGCCCGCCGGAGGAGTCGCCGTGGTCGTTCTGGGCGCCCGACTGCTGGGGCCCGTCCTGGCCGGGGGCAGGGTGGCCCTCGGCGGAGAGAGTCACGCCCGGCGGCAGACCCTTGCGGATCTGCTCGAACTGGGCGCGGGCGGCGACCTGCTGAGCGTAGATCGCGGTCTGGATGCCGTGGAAGAGGCCCTCGAGCCAGCCGACCAGCTGCGCCTGCGCGATCCGGAGCTCACCGTCGGACGGAATCTGCTCCTCGGTGAACGGCAGCGAGAGTCGCTCCAGCTCTTCGACCAGCTCCGGGGCGAGCCCGGACTCGAGCTCCTTTATCGACGCCTGGTGGATCTCGCGGAGCCGGTTGCGGGAAGCCTCGTCGAGCGGGGCGGCCTTCACCTCTTCGAGCAGCTGGCGGATCATCGATCCGATCCGCATCACCTTCGCGGGCTGCTCCACGAGGTCGGTCACGTCGCGCTCTTCGTCCTCGGGGGCCTCCTGCGTGGTGGCGTCCTTGAGTACGTGGGCGGGCACCGAGATCGGCTGCCCGTCCGGGCCGATGACCACGACTTCCCCGGTCTGCTCCTGCGTCATGCGCTCAACCCTACCTAGCCCGCGGTGGTCAGCAGGATCTTGCCTGTGTGCGTGCCGGATTCCATGAGCCGGTGGGCCTCGGCCGCATCCTCCAGCGGAAGTACGTCCTGCACGACCGCCTTCACGTCACCGGCCTCGATCATCGGCCAGACGTGCGCGACGACCTCTTCGCAGATCGTCTCCTTCTGCTCGACCGGTCGCCCGCGAAGGTTGGTGGCGATCACCGCGCCCCGCTTGCGGAGCAGGGCGTTGATGTCGAGCTCCGCCTTGCTGCCGCCCTGCATGCCGATGATGACCAGCCGGCCTTCGGGGTTGAGGGCGTCGATGTTCCGGGCGAGGTACTTCGCGCCCATGTTGTCGAGGATGACATCGGCGCCGCCATAGACCTTGGCGACCTCGACGAAGTCCTGGTCCTTGTAGTTGATGGCCGCCTCGGCGCCGAGAGCCTTCACGAGCTCGGCCTTCTCCTCCGAGCCGACCGTGGTGATCACCCGGGCGCCGAGCCGGCTGGCGAGCTGGATCGCCATCGTGCCGATCCCACCGGCGCCGCCGTGGACCAGGAACGTCTCGTCAGGGGTCAGGCCACCGACCATGAACACGTTGGACCACACGGTTGTGGCGACCTCGGGGAGGGCTGCGGCGGTGACCAGGTCGACGCCCTCGGGCACCGGCATCACCTGACCGGCAGGGACAGCCACCTTCGTCGCATAGCCGCCCCCGGCCAGGAGAGCGCACACCTCGTCGCCCTCCTGCCACTCCTCGACACCTTCACCGACCGCGGAGACGACGCCGCTGCACTCCATCCCGATGATGTCGCTCGCGCCCTTCGGGGGCGGGTAGAAGCCCTGCCGCTGGAGCAGGTCCGCCCGGTTGAGTCCCGCAGCGGCGACGTCGATCACGACCTCGCCAGGCGCGGGCTCCGGGTCGGGGCGGTCGGTGACGGTGAGGACCTCGGGCCCTCCGGGCTGCTCGGCTACGACGGCTCGCATGCCACCCAGCCTAGGGGGCTGCGGGAGTGGCGAGCTGTGCCCCGGCGACGTGTAACACGTCGTTCGTAGGTCTATCCGGTCGTTATGACGACCGGATAGACCGTGTAACAGCGTGTTACAGCTCGCGTGAGGCGCCGCGGCGACCCCTCAGAGCGCCTTCAGATCGGTCCAGGTGTCGATGTCGCGGTGCTCGTCGCCCTCGGACGGGACCTCGATCAGCGTCAGATCGGTCAGCAGCGTGCGCAACGACATCCCGTGCTGCCCCTCGTGGTCCGGGCGGACGTCGGCGAGCCGTGCGGCGGAGAGCACCAGCGCCAGCTGTCGGCGGCCGTCGGGCCCGGCGAGCACCGCGCCGTCGTGGCCGAACGCCGCCTCCCGCAGCCGCGAAAGGGTCCGCGGTCGCAGGAAGGGCATGTCGACGGCAACCACCCCGACGTACGCCCGCGGCGTGAGGAGCGCGTCGACGCCGGTCAGCAGGGCGGCGACCGGGCCGCCGAAACGGGGATCCTCGCGGACGAAGGTCACCGGACGCTCGGTCCTCACCGGGTCGCCCACGATGACGACCTCGGTCGCGTCGACAACGGCGTCCAGCGCCCAGGCCAGCATCGTCCGTCCGCCGAGCTCGATCCCGGACTTGTCGATCCCGTCGAGGCGAGAGCTGCGTCCTCCGGCGAGCAACACCGCTGCGTACGGCTCCCATTCGTCCCAAGCAGTCACGCCGCCACCTCCGTCGCGCAAGCGCCAGAATACGGACGCGGCGGCGTGATGATTCGACGGCTCACTCGCTGGCGCTCGTTCACGCGGCCGACTCTAGTCTGGACATATGACCACCTGGAACAGCCTCCGGATCAGCCTCGTGCAGCACGCCTCGGGACTCGAGCCCGATGCCAACCGGGCGCTCCTGGACGAGCTCACCCCGCAGGGCAGTGACCTGGTCGTCTTCCCTGAGGTCTTCGCGCGCGACTTCGGCAAGCCGGGGTCCGACCTGAGCCCCTACGCCGAGGAACCTGACGGGCCCTTCGGGACCGAGCTGTCGCGGGTGGCGGAGAAGCGCGGGAGCACAGTGGTGGCCGGGATGCTCGAGACCAGCGGCGATCCCGACGGCAGGCCGTTCAACACGTTGCTCGTGCGGGGCGGGGCGGTGGCGGCGTACCGGAAGATCCATCTCTACGACTCCTTCGGCTACAAGGAGTCCGACGCGCTGGTCGCGGGTGCGACCGAACCGGTGGTGGTCGATGTCGGCGGGGTGCCAACCGGCCTGATGACCTGCTACGACCTGCGCTTTCCCGAGCTCGCCCGGCGGCTGGTCGAGCAGGGCGCCGAGCTGATCGTGCTGCCGGCGGCGTGGGTGGCCGGGCCACGCAAGGTCGACCACTGGCGCACCCTCGTGCGCGCACGCGCGGTCGAGAACACCGTCTTCATCGCGGCCGCCGCCCAGTCGGCGCCGCGCTACTGCGGACACTCGATGGTCGTCGACCCGCTCGGAGACGTGCTGGCCGAGGCCGGGGACGGCGACGAGATCATCTCCGCGACGATCGACCGGGCCGTCCTGGACGAGGCTCGGCGGACCAACCCGTCCCTGGTCAACCGCAGAATGTGACCCTCGTCAACAACTCCCCGTCACAGCGGTAAACGGATATCGATGACTCGTTAGGTTCACCCCTTCCCCGGTATCCTCGCCTGTTATGGACCGAGCCCCCCGCCGTCGCGCTGACAAGAGCAAGCGTGGCCGTCGTGCAGCCGGTCGCAGCGAGCCCACACCCGCTTATGTCGAGCCCACCTCGAGCGAGGCGCTGGCGTATGGCCAGTGGGCGGAGGACGACTGGTCCGGCTACCAGGAGCCCAGCCAGGACACCGGTCAGCCCTTCGACACACAGAGCAACGGGCAGAGCTGGAGCACGAACGGTTGGACCGACGAGACGTGGTACGACGAGCGTCAGCCGTCTCCGGACGCATCTCCCACGGGTGGTGGCCGACGGATCGCCGGGCGCGCCGAGGCGGAGCAGCCGGACGAGCCGAACGGCTACACCGGAAAGCGTGCAGCGCGGACGGCGCCGGAGGAGGACCCCTATGGCGGCTACCCGGCGCCCGGGTTCCGCACCGAGCCGGAGCCCGCGCTGAGCGGGCCGACCGCGCCCCCGCCGAGCGCACGGCAGATGCCGGCGTACTCCACCACGGGGACCTACGTCGGGATGACCGGTCTGGCGCAGGCGCCGCAGACGCCGTCCCACGTGCAGCAGCCCGCCTACCCGGCTGACCCCTACCAGGCCGACCCTTATCAGGCTGACCCTTACCAGTCCGATCCCTACCAGTCCGGCCATCTCGAGCCGGTCCGCGGTCCGGCTGCTCCCTACGAGCCGGAGTCGGCTGGTCGCCCTGCCGCGGCGGCCAAGGTGACCTCGTTCCTCGCCCAGCCGCGAGTTCCCGGAGCCGGTGCCGCCCGCGCCGGTCTCGGCATCATCGAGAGCCTGACCGCCGGCACCGTCCGGGCGATCTGGCTGGCCGCGCTCGCCGTCGGCCTGCTGGGCCTGGCGGTCAGCGCCTTCGACCTGGGCCCGCAGATCCTCGGCGGCCTCGGCGCCGCCGTCGTCGGCACCGCCTTCACCTTCGCGCTGGCCCACCGCACCGGCGGCCGGCCGCTGATCTTCGGCTCGCTGGCCGGGGTCGCCGGGCTCGTCGTGGTGCTCGTGGACAACGAGGCCCTGCGTACGGGGGCGGCGGTTCTGGTCGCATCGGTCGCAGCGGTCCTCGCCGTGATGAGCACGGTCCCGTCGCGTCGCTTCCCGAAGACGATCCGAGAGGCATTCATCGCCGTCGGCATCGCCGCGCTCGGAAGCTTCGCCGCGCTCGGCTTCCAGCCGGTCGTGATGGTCTCCCGATTCGAGTACGCAACGCTCGCCTGCTCGCTCGCCATCGCCTTCTTCGCGGTCTACCGCCTCGGTGCCGGCCTGCACGGCCTCGGCCGGCGCGGCGCGATCGTGGTCGGTATCGGCGGCTTGATGCTCGCGCTCACCCTGATCTACGCCGAGATGCTGCGCCGCTACGGCAGCACCGACCTGATCGACTCGGTCGACGACATGCAGCGCTGGTGCCGCATCCACCTCGGCGGCTACCCGCACCCGATCCAGGCGCTCTTCGGAGTCCCCGCGCTGGTCTGGGGCACCCACATGCGTGCTCGTCGCCGCCAGGGCTGGTGGGTCTGCCTCTTCGGTGTCGCGCTCACCGCGCCGGTCGCCAGCACCTTCCTCAACCCCGACATCGGGCTCGCCGAGGCTGCGCTCTCGATCGTCTACAGCATCGTCATCGGTCTGGCGATCGCCTTCATCATCATCCGCATCGACCTCGCCCTCACCGGTTCCACGCAGGCCGGAAGTGGCCGCAGGGCGGCGCGTGAGGCCGACGAGGCCAGCGCCGTGCGGCCGGAGCCGGGGCGCACCCACGCGTTGCTCTGAGGCGCCTCCTGGCTGGGTCTACCTTCGGGTAACCCATAGGTTCGGCTCATGAACCGCAGAACCCCCACCACGATCGCTGCTGAGATGGTCGCGAACGTCATGAGCGTCGGAGTGCAGCCTGGAGACAAGGTTGCCGCTGGGGACACCGTCATGCTCCTGGAGTCGATGAAGATGGAGATCCCGGTCCTCGCCGAGGCGGCGGGCACCGTGGCGGCGGTCAAGGTCGCCAGCGGAGATGTCGTCCAGGAGGGCGACATCCTCGTCGAGTTGAGCGCCTGAGGCTCAGGACTACTAGACTCAGTTCCCGCGCCCACGGGCGCATGGAGGGGTGCCGGAGTGGCCGATCGGAACCGCCTTGAAAGCGGTCGTAGGGAGACCTACCGCGGGTTCGAATCCCGCCCCCTCTGCCAAGTGCCAGCGAAAGCTGGCCGAGGCTAGACCTCCTGCAGGTGCCGATCGACGTCGATCATCAACCGCCGCAGCTCGAGGAGAAGATCCTCGATGTCCGTGCGGTCGAGCACGTCGTCGGCGAGGACGGCGAGCCGGCTCAGCAGCGTGCCCCGGTCGCGGAGCGCGTTGACGTCGCTGAGGGCGCGCCACTCCTGGCCGGTGTCGAGGACCATCAGCGCCTCGCGTACGCCTGCGAGGCGCTGACGCACCGACCAGCGCCATAGGCCGACGTTGGCGCCAGGGCGGGGAGCGGCGATCGCGGTATCCAGGGCCCGAAGAGCGTCCGACATTTTAGGAAGCACACCTGTCATGAGCAGATTGTGACCTAGGTCACGTCAGGGAGCAAGCCGATGCGGCTCTCGGGCTCCGTGTCGGCCACAATGGGAGCGTGTCATCTGCTGAGCTCACCTACTACCGCCTTGCCCCCACCGTGCAGGCCCGCCTCCTCGGTGCCGCCGTGGTCGGTCTGGCGCTGCTGGTCTTCGCCGGCACGGCTGTCGTGATCGCGGCTCGGATCGACTTCGCGTGGCTCTTCGTCCCGCTGGTCCTCGGCATCGCCGCAGTGATCGGGTTCGGCTGGTGGCTCCGCAACAAGGCGTACGTCCTGCGCGCCAGCGCCCAGGGCTACCGAGTCGCGTTCGTGCGTGGTGCCGGGGTGCGCGAGGCTCGCTGGGCCGACATCCAGGAGGCGGTGACCACGATACCCGCCGGCTCGCCGTGCCTGGAGCTGCGGCTCAAGAAGGGCGGCGCGACCACCATTCCCGTGACCATCATCGGCATCGATCGGGAGCAGTTCGTGCGCGAGATCCAGGGCTATCTGAAGGCCACGATCAAGCCCCTCGACACCACCTCAGGCCAGACCGACGCCTCCTGATTGGTCCCAGGCGCTCAGGTGTTGCTAGCCTGATCGCGCGGTATGGAGGCGTCGCCTAGTCCGGTCTATGGCGCTCGACTGCTAATCGAGTTTGGGGCTTAAACCCCATCGAGGGTTCAAATCCCTCCGCCTCCGCCAGTTTCAACGAGTTTGGCCCCCTTTGGTTGGGGGCCAAACTGCGTTCTGACCTGCATCTTTGAGCACTGCGAAAGTCCGCACGCCGGAACATGGGTTACCCGAAAGTACCCAACCTGCACAATAATCATCCCGTAGGCCTCTCGGCACCTGTTCGGCCTCGAGACCAGGAAGGTAAGAACATGAAGCTCGTACGCACTGCGGCGGCTATCGCGCTGGCCTCGGCGGCAACGGTTGTGGTCACGCTGTTCCCAGCAGGCCAGGCCCAGGCAGACATCACCTGGGGAGTCGGTGCTGAGCAGGGAGAGACGGTCCAGGCGAAGGACATCACCTGGGGTCTCACCGGCGCCTCAGCCTCGAAGACTCAGGCGAAGGACATCACCTGGGGCTGACCGCCCCAGCATCAGTTGTCATCGATGGCGTTCGACCCGCTTCGCCCGATCTCGTAGCCGAGTTGGAAGCGGGTATCGACGCCGAACTCGTCCTTGAGGTCGGCGACGTAGCCAGCGTAGGTTCTCGGGCTGACGCCCAATCGCTTTGATGCGGCCGGGTCCGAGTGTCCTTCGATCAGCATCCGGAGGGTCATCGACCGCTGCTCGCTGGCGATGTCTTTCAGGGTGGACGGGTCGCCGTGCCCGAACGGCCGCCCTCGTTCCCAGGCCCGCTCGAAGACATCGACTAGATACGCGACGACAGACGGCTCGCGAACAGCGACAGCGACGTCAACGCCTTCCGGGCTGGGAATGACTGCGATCCGGCGGTCGAAGATCAGAATCCGGTTGAAGAACTCATCAAGTGTGCGGACCTCGCCGCCCGCCGCAACGACTGCTGAAACGTATTCCCTGGTTTCGCTGCTGCGCCTCGCGGCGTGCTGGTAGAGCGTGCGCATCGTGACGCCCCGTTCGATCATCGCCTGCTCCTTGGCGATCGCTTCTGCCAGCGCGTCCCCGCCAGCTCTCCTGTTCTGAGGCTGCGCGGTGAGCGCCTCGAACTCGCACTCCGCGGCGAGCGAGTCGACGAACGGTTGGATCGCGGGGCGATGCACGTAGGTGAAGGGGCCACGCTCGTCATTGGGAGCCGATCGTCGCCACGCGCTGCGCAGCGTAGTGAAGTGGTTGGCCCAATCGGCCGACTCCTGGAGCAGTCGGATGCCCTCTTGCGTCATCGGCGCGACGATCTGTGCCTGGACGGTCGCCGGGTCGACAGGCACCCAGCTGGCGTCATCTTCGCCGGCCTGGCGAACCAGCCCGAGCTCGATCAGCGAGGCCAGCGCGTCGGCGAACTCTCCGCCTTGACTGATCCGCGCGTCTGATGCAGGAATCTCGCCTCTGTCCGCGATGAGTTCGAACAGCTCGATGCTCTTGGCCTCGAGCATTTCGTGCGTTCCTGGCGTGCGGCCCCCGTTGGTCACGTTCTTCTCCTCGCCGGACGGCGTGGGTTGACGCTTGCTCACGCTCCACCTCCCCGATGCTGTGGCTGGCGCCAGATCCTCTCACACGTGGCGATTTCTGGTCACGGACCATCATCCGCTAATCTTCTACACGTTGCTTCGGTAACACTGCGCCTGTAGCTCAACGGATAGAGCATCTGACTACGGATCAGAAGGTTTGGGGTTCGAATCCCTACAGGCGCGCAGAACACGAAAGGCCCACTTCCCTGACCGGGACGTGGGCCTTTCTCGGCTCAACGGCTGCCGGAGTGATAGTCCTCGCATCGCCACCTCAACGCGGTGCGGACGGCGGGGCTAGAGGTCGAGGAGGGCGGTGAGGGCCGTGGTCTTGCTGTTCATCGGGAAGAGGACGTGCAGGCTGGTGTGGCCCGCGATCTGCGGCGGGCCCTGAGTCCGTCGGGGCGACGATCCGCCCGACCACCACTCGGAGGCTGCTCACCCGACCGTCGTACGCGGGATCCAGGCCGAGGATCCGAAGGTCGCGGACCAGGAGCTCGGTGTCGTGATCTTCTGTCATGCCGCCACCGTATGGACGCCGTCGCAGCGCAAACAGGACGACACGGTCTCAGTGCGCCTCGAGGCGGCTGTGGAGCACCTGCTCGAAGCGCTGCACGTCACCGCCTGCGCGCTCGAGGTCCGCCGCATCGAGCATGACGGTCAGATCGGTCTCGGTCCGGATCAGGACGACCGGCGCTCCCGCCGTACGGACGACGTCGGCTACGTCGGCGGGCATCTCGTTGAGGTGCAGCGTTGTGAACGGGACGGGGAGTCGAGCGAGGAGCTCGTCCCAGCTGGGCTTTCGGCGCAGTGGCGAGTGGGTGATGTCGCACAGGGAGCAGTGGCGGCTGCCACGAAGGCGCCCCCACACGTAGGCGGCCTCTCCGCGCAGCCCGCTGTCGGCGTCGTAGACCCCGACCAGCTCTTTCGCCTGCATCCGGCGATGGTAGTTGGAACGTCCCGATTGCGCGCTCCGGTCGAGGCGCGGCCCCATAATGTCCCGGTGACCCTTCCTCAGCTCCTCGGGCGCCTGCGCCAGGTCAAGCCTCTCGGTTCCGGTGGATTCGCCGAGGTGTGGCTCTACCAAGACCCGGTCCTCGACTCGCTGGTGGCCGTGAAGGTGCTCAGTGCGCAATGGACTCAGGCGTCCGACATCCGGGAGCGGTTCCTGCAGGAGGCGCGCTTCCTTCGGTCGGTCGACTCGCCCCACGTCGTCTCGGTCCACGACATCGGCGAGACCCCGTCGGGTGCGCCCTACTTCGTGATGTCGTACGCCGACGCGGGAAGCGTCGCGGAGCTGATCACCCAGCACCCGCAAGGCATGCCGCCGCAGATGGTGGCCGGCGTGGTGGCACAGGCCGCGTCCGGTCTCGACGCACTGCACGCGCTCTCGGTCATCCATCGCGACGTGAAGCCGGCCAACATCCTGCTCACCGGCGGGTCCGACGGTCGGCTGCGCGCGATGGTCGCCGACCTCGGCGTGGCCCGCGCGCTCGACCAGCACTCGGAGGTGACCAGGCAGATCGGGACGCCCGCCTACATGGCGCCCGAGCAGTTCGACGAGTCGCTGCCGATCGACCATCGTGCCGACGTACGCAGCCTGGGCGCGGTTGCGTGGGCGATGTTCGCGGGCCGCTCACCCGCGCCCGCGTTGACGGTCGTGTCCCGGGTTCCCGACCTCGGCACGGTCGCGCCCGTGCCGGCAACGGTGTCCGCGGTGATCATGCGCGCCCTGGAGCCGCGGGCCGAGGACCGCTGGCCGGACGCAGGGAGCTTCGCCGCAGCGCTCACCGCTGCGGCCGACGGGAGGGCAGTCGTCGTACCGCCTCCTTCGGATGCGCCGACCGTGCTCCGTTCGCCGTCCCCGTCCCCGACGCAGCCGCAGCCGTCGCCCGTGCGCCGCCGGCGCAACTCCGTCCTCGTCGCGGCCGCCGTCGGCGTCGCGCTGGTTCTTGTCGGTGCGACGACCTGGTTCGTGGCGCGCGGCGGTCCGGCCGAGGATCCGGCCAGCGGCACGGAGACCGCGGCTGGGAAGCCGGTCAGCGGCGCGGAGACCGCGGCCGTCCGGTTCGTCGACGCGCTCCAGGCAGGTGACTGCGAGGCCGCCGGCCTCTACATGCCTGACCTCGACGATCCGGCCGCTTGGGACTGCACCGACGACGCCAACGGCGGCGACGGCTTCTACTACCACATCCTCGAAGACCTCGACGCCGCCGGCGAGCGGCGGGTCGAGGACCTCGGGGACGGGCTCTTCCGGGTGGTCTGGGTGGACCAGGGCTACGTCAACATGCAGCGCCAGGAGGACACCCTGTTCGAGGTGCAGGCGGTCGTCTGCTGCTAGCCCGAGACCCGGGTGACGGTCCCGGGCAGGCTGAGAAGAACGAAGGCACCGGTTGCGGCGAGAGTTCGCAGGGTGTGGAAGATCAGCCACGGCTTCTCGAACGCGGACACGGAGCCGCCGTTCGCCAGGGCGTCGTTCAGCGGCAGGTTCGCCGCGAAGGTGATGACGACAGCGGCGACGGCCAGGCAGGCGGCGGTGATGGCGAGCGGGCTCCGATGCCATCCGAGGAGAATCAGGGCCAGGAGCGGGGCGCCGAGGAAGAAGGCCAGGAACACCGGGTTGACGATGACCACGTTGAGCCGGTTCATGACCCGTGCGTAGACCTCGTCCGGCTGGCCGTGCAGCGCCGGCATGAAGGCGACCAGGAAGGCGATGTAGACGCCGGCGGTGACGCCGTTGAGCAGCCTCGCGCCGGTGAGTACGACCTCGCTCATGCCCGCTCGCTCCGGTCGAGATCGTCGATGCTCCGAGCAGCGCGGCCCAGGACCGTCTCGACGTCGCTGGTCATATGCGCGTTGCGTCCGTCGAGAACCTCTTCGAAGAGGTACGCCAGCCCGGCCGCGTCGGCCGCCGGCAATCCGGCTTCGGTCAGGACCGTGATGTAGTCCTCGGTGGGCATGGAGTGGTACGCGACGGTGGGCCCGCCGATGGCGTGCGCGGCCTCCTCGAAGCTGAGCAGCCGAGGCCCGGTGAGCTCCAGGACCCGGCCGACGTAGCCCTTGTCGAGGAGGGTTGCGACGGCGACGTCGGCGATGTCGTCGGCGTCGACGAACGGCTCGGTGGCGGTGTGCTCGACCATGGTGAGCGACCCGGCCGCGAGCTCGTCCGCGAACGCGCCTTCGGTGAAGTTCTGCACGAAGAAGGCCGAACGCAGGATCGTCCACTCGGCGCCCGAGGCCATCATGGCCTGCTCGGCTCGCTGGGCACCGTCCTCGCCGCGACCGGAGAGCAGTACGAGACGGCTGCAGCCCGCGGCGACCGCCTGAGCGGCGAACGCGCCGATGATCTCGTCGGCACCCGGAAGGCCGAGGTCGGGCTGGAAGGTCAGATAGGCCGACGTGCAGCCGTCGACGGCTTCGGACCAGGTGGTCTGGTCGTGCCAGTCGAACCGGGGCGTCGAGTGGCGGGTGACCCCACGTACGTCGTGGTCAAGGGTCTGGAGGCGGCGGGCGACGCGCTGCCCGGTCTTGCCGGTGGCGCCGGTGATGAGAGTTGTCATGCCTTTAATCTGGCTTGCCGCGAGCGACGATGGAATACGCCCAACTCCAGGCAGCATGCGTTATCGTCTCACCATGTCGTCACTGGATCTGCTCATGGACGGTCCACGGGCCCAGGCCGCCTTCCTGCTGAAGGCAGTGTTCGCCGGGGAGTGGTCGATCACCGCCGAGGACGAGGTGCCGCTCACGGTCATCGCGATCGCCCGCGGCGAGGCGGTCTTCACCGGCTGCGAGGGACCGCAGAAGGTGTCAGCCGGTGACGTGATCGTGTGCCGCGGGCCGGCGACCTACGTCATCGCCGACTCGGCCGATCGCCTCGCCGACATCCGGATCCTGCCCGGCCAGGTCTGCGTCGACCCTCACGGGGCTCTGCTCGCCGAGGAGCTGGCGCTCGGCGTACGCACCTGGGGAAACAGTCGCTCGCCGGAGGCGACCGTGATGCTCATCGGGACCTATGAGCGCGAGACATCGGTGGGCTCGCTGCTGTTGTCCCGGCTGCCGACCAGCGTGGTGCTGCGTGGCTTCGACACCGCCGTTCTCGACCTGCTGTCGACAGAGCTGGTGCGTGAGGAGGCCGGACAGGCGGCTCTGCTCGACCGGCTGCTGGACGTACTCGTGGTCAAAGCCGTGCGTGAGGTGCTTGCGGACTCACCGGCACTTCCTGCCGACGAGGCCGTGGCCGCGGTGCTGCGGGCGATGGAACAGCACCCCGAGCTGCCCTGGACGGTCGCCGGTCTCGGTGAGCAGGTCGGTCTCTCGCGAGCCGCTCTGGCGCGCCGCTTCACCGAGCAGGTCGGCGAGCCACCGCTGGCGTACCTGACCCGGTGGCGGCTCGCTCTGGCCGCAGACCTGCTGGTCGGCACGGACCTGACGCTGTCGGCGATCGCCGCCCGCGTCGGCTACGCCAACCCGTTCGCACTCAGCGCTGCCTTCAAGCGCCTCCACGGCACCTCGCCGACCTCCTACCGGAGCCGCCATGTCGCCTGAGGCCCTGGCCTACTCCTCGCGAAGGATCTTCGGCGGCCCCGCCGATGACGCCTCGCCGCGCTCGACGGCGGCGGTGTGGCTGGCGAGCGCGCGTTCGAGGAGCTCCATGAGAGGGGTCTCCTCGCGCGCCATCTGCAGGTATTCCGGGCCGAGGGAGATGATGAGGTCGCGCTCGGCGAGGAGGGCGTTGTGGATGCGCTCACGCTCGGCGGGGTCGCTGGTGTACTCCGAGTCCAGGTACGCGGCGGCGTGCCGGCGGGCGTTGGCGATGGCGTTCTTGGCCCGGCCGCGCTTGCTGAAGAGGGACGCGACGACGGTGACCACGAGTACGCCGAGGATGACGCTCAGGGACAGGCCGGTGCTGATCTCGACCACCTGCACGGGATCGCCGTCGTTGATGAACGGGACGTTGTTCTCGTGGAGCGCGTGCAGGACCAGCTTCACGCCGATGAAGGCGAGGATCGCGGCCAGCCCGTAGGACAGGAAGATGAGCCGGTCGAGGAGGCCGTCGAGCAGGAAGTAGAGCTGGCGCAGGCCGAGCAGGGAGAACGCGGTTGCGGTGAAGACGAGGTAGACGTTCTGCGTCAGACCGAAGATCGCGGGGATCGAGTCGAGCGCGAACAGGATGTCGGTGCCGCCGATGGCCACCATCACCAGCAGCATCGGCGTCAGGATGCGCTTGCCGTTCTCCATCGTGAAGAGCTTGTCGCCGTCGTAGTGCTCGCTGACGTGGAACATCTTCCTGGCCAGCCGGACGACGAAGTTCTCCTTGTCGGAGTCGTCGTCGGGCTTCAGCATGTTGCCGGCCGTCAGCAGCAGGATCAGCCCGAACAGGTAGAACACCCAGGCGAAGGTGTTGATCAGAGCCGCGCCCACGAAGATGAAGCCGGTGCGCGCGATCAGCGAGAAGGTGATCCCGAAGAGCAGCACCTTCTGCTGGTCCTCGCGGGGCACCCGGAAGCTGGTGATGATGATCAGGAAGACGAACAGGTTGTCGACCGAGAGCGCCTTCTCGGTGATGTAACCGGCGAAGTACTCCCCACCCATCGTGCCGCCACCGATGATCAGCACACCGACGCCGAAGAGCAGCGCGATCGCGACGTAGAGAGCCGACCAGGTGGCCGCCTCCTTCAGCGTGGGCGTGTGGGCCTTGCGTACGTGGAAGAAGTAGTCGAACGCGAGCAGGCCGACGATCGCGGCCACGGTGGCCACCCACACCCATGTCGGTGCGCCCATGCTGACAACCCCCTGGAGTCGGTCCGAGTGAGACTCGCGGACCAGCCTAGGCGGAGGTGCGCGGGATCGACACCCCATCGAGGATCTGGGGGAGCGCGTCGTCTAGAAGCCGGTCGGCACGAGGGTCGTCGGGCCGGATCGTACGCATCGTGAGGCTGTGCAGGAAGACGCCCATCATCGTCTGGGCGAGGAGGTCGGTCGGCATCGTGGAGGTGCAGTCGAGGCGGTCCAGGGCGAGCTCGACCACCTCGACGAGCTGCTCGCTGAGCGCCGTGAAGGTCGCCGAGCTGATCTCTCGCGCATCAGGGTCGCGCAGGCTCTGCAGCACCACCTCGCTCTGCAGGACGTACCACCGGTCCTGCACGGGCCCGACCGCGTCGAAGGCCGCTCTGATCAGCGATCCGCTCGAGTCGGCGTCGCTGTGGTCGGCGACGGCGGTGCGTACGGCATCGATCAGCCTCTCGGACTCCTCCTTGAACGCCTCGAGGAGCACCTCCTCGACGCTGCCGAAGTTGGAATAGAAGGCTCCGCGTGTGTAGCCGGCGGCGCTGACCAGGTCGTCGACGGTGACTCGGCGCGCCCCGCGCTCGACGAAGACGTCGACGGCCGCGGCCAGCAGTCGCGCGCGGGTGTTCGTACGTCGCCTGGGGGCCTTCACCTCGGTCATGTAGCAATCCTCACATATGCCGACGATACATTTTCGTATCGAATGCGTTAATGTATCGAATGTGTCCTCCTACCTCTACCGCCTCGGCCGGCAGGTCGCGCGCCGAGCCAAGACCGTGCTGGCCCTCTGGCTCCTGCTCGCTGTGCTGCTGGGCGTGCTGACGGTCTCGCTCGGCGGCAAGCTGCAGAACGACTTCACGATCCCGGGGACGGAGTCCCAACAGGGCCTGGACGCGCTCACCCAGCGCTTCCCCGAGGTCTCCGGGACCTCGGCGCAGTTGGTCTTCGTGGCTCCCGAGGGGGAGAGGATCGAGGACCACCGCGCGGAGGTCCGGGCGGTGCTTGCGGAGGTCGAGAAGGTGGGCCATGTCGCGACGGTCACCGACCCGCTGGCGTCGGAGAGCCGGACGGTGAGCGAAGACGGCCGCGACGCGCTGGCGACGGTGCAGCTCGACCGCGGTCTCGACGAGCTCCCCGAGGGCGTGACCTCGGATCTCGAAGAAGCTGCGGAACTGCCCGAGGGGTCTTCGCTGGAGCTCCACGTCGGCGGGGATGCGTACTCCGTCACCGGGGTGCACGTCAGCGCGACCGAGGGGATCGGGATCCTGATCGCCCTGCTGGTCCTGGCGATCACGTTCGGGTCGCTGCTGGCCGCCGGCCTGCCGATCCTGACCGCGCTGCTCGGGGTGGCGATCGCGATGGCGGGGATCTTCTCGGTCGCCGCGGTCACCACGATCTCGGCCACGACCCCGACCCTGGCGCTGATGATCGGGCTCGCGGTCGGCATCGACTACGCGCTGTTCGTGATCGCCCGCCACCGCAGCCAGCTCGCCACCGGTCTCGGGGTGGAGGAGTCGATCGCCCGGGCGGTCGCGACTGCGGGGAGCGCGGTCATCTTCGCAGGTGTCACGGTCATCATTGCGCTGTGCGGCCTCGTGGTCGCGGGCATCCCGTTCCTGGCGGTGATGGGGTACGCAGCAGCCTCGGCCGTCCTGGTCGCGGTGCTCGTCGCACTCACCGCCGTGCCGGCTCTGCTCTCGCTCGCGGGGGAGCGGTTGCGGCCGAAGCCTGGGTCTCGGGCCCATCGGCGTGAGGCTGTCGCGGAGGGGCGGCCTCACGCCACCACTCTCGGGGCGCGCTGGGTGCGGCTGGTGACCAAGGTGCCGGTCCTCGCCGTCGTGGTCTCGCTGCTGGTGATCGCCGTCCTGGCGATCCCCGCGCGCGACCTCGCACTGGGACTGAGCGACAACGGAAGCGCCGATCCGGGGAGCAGCCAGCGGGAGACGTACGACCTGATCAGCCGTGACTTCGGACCGGGCTACAACGCGCCGCTGTTCGTGACCGCGGACATCATCGACACCACCGACCCGATCGGGGTGATGGACTCTCTGGGCAAGTCGCTGGGGGCCTATGACGGTGTCCAGAAGGTCGCACTGGCAACTCCGAACCGGACCGCCGACCTCGGGCTCGTGGTGATCTACCCGACCACCGAGAAGAGCGATCCGGCGACCGCCGCGCTGGTCGAGGCGATCCGTGCGGACTCGGCTGACCTGGAGAAGCGGTTCGGGATCGAGGACGTGATGGTCACCGGGCAGACGGCGGTCGCCATCGACGTCAGCGACCGCCTCTCCGGCGCGATCCTGCCGTTCGGCGCTGTCGTCGTCGGGCTGTCGCTGATCCTGCTGACGATCGTGTTCCGATCGATCGCGGTCCCGTTGAAGGCGACGCTGGGCTATGTCCTGTCGGTGGCGGCATCGTTCGGCGTCGTCGCCGCGGTCTTCGAGTGGGGCTGGGGCGCCGACCTGTTCAACGTCGCCAAGGTCGGCCCGGTGATCGCGTTCTTCCCGATCATCCTGATGGGCGTGCTCTTCGGTCTCGCGATGGACTACGAGGTGTTCCTGGTCTCCCGGATGCGCGAGGACTTCGTCCACACCGGTGACGCGCGGCGCTCCGTCGACACCGGGTTCACCGCCAGCGCGCGCGTCGTCACCGCCGCGGCGATCATCATGATCGCCGTCTTCGCGGCCTTCGTCCCCAACGGGGACCCGATCGTGAAACCGATGGCGCTCGGTCTCACCGTGGGTGTGCTCATCGATGCGTTCCTGGTGCGGATGACGCTGGTGCCGGCGGTGCTCGCCCTGCTCGGGCCCCGGGCCTGGTGGCTGCCACGCTGGCTGGATCGCCGGATGCCGGTACTCGACATCGAGGGCGAGGCGCTCGTCCACCATCTCGAGCACGCCGACTTCGTGGACTCGCACGGCGAGGTCACGGTTCGGGCGTGGCACGTCGCGGTCGCCGGTGCGCTCGCTCCGCTCGACCTGACGCTTCGCCCCGCCGGGATCGGCGTCGTCCACGGGTCCGATCCCGTGGCGCGCTCTGCTGCGCTCGCGGCACTCACCGGCCGGCTCGGGTTCTCCGGGCAGCTGGTGGTGCTCGACCGGCTGCTGCCGGAGGAGTCCGGAGCGGTACGTGCCCGGGCGGCCCTCGTCGGCAGCGTCGCCGAGGCGCTTCGGCTCGCCGAGGACCGGCGGGTGCCGGTGCTGGTCGCGATCGACAGCCCCGTCCCGCTCGACAGCGGCCAGATAGCTGCCCTGTCCGCGCTGACCTCGCGAGGCGCCACGGTGCTTCTCGGGATGCCGTCATTGCCCGCCGTGCCACAGGTAGCGGATGCGATCGCTCGCGCCGTGCCGCCTGCCGACACCCAACCTCAGACCGAGCTCGCTGACGCCGTTGCTCCGGTCGCCGACCTGGAGACAGTCCGATGAAACGTACGAAATCATGGTGGGGCGGCCGGCGTCTGGTCGCCGCCGCGATCCTGTTGCCGGTCGTGGTGACGGCGCTCGCGCTCGTCGCGCTCAGCGACCGGGCCGAGAACCTCGACCAGATCCCCGCCGCCGTGGTCAACCTCGACGAGCCGGTGACGACGGGCAGCGGGAAGAACAAGCAGACGATCTACGCCGGGAGAGCGCTGGCCGCCGATCTGGTCTCCTCCTCGGAGTCGACGAGCCCCACGCTCGGCTGGGAGCTCACCGACGAGGAGGATGCGCGCTCTGGCTATGCCGATGGGACGTACGCCGCGGTGATCACGATCCCGGAGGATCTGTCCAAGACTCTGTCCGGGGTGCAGGGGAGCGACCCCAGCGCCGGCCGGGTGGGCGTGGAGGCGTCCGAGGTCTCGAGCGAGGTGACCGCCGAGATCGCACGGCAGGTCGCGCGGCAGTCGGCATCGACCCTGGGGCGTACGGTCACCACGACCTATCTCGACGGGGTTCGCGACCAGACCGGGAAGCTCAAGTCCAGCCTGACTTCGGCCGCCGACGGTGCCGACCAGCTCGCCGACGGCACCTCTGCCGCCGACTCGGGTGCGGGAAAGGTCGCCGACGGCGCCAGGTCGCTCAGCTCCGGTGCCTCCGGGGCGGCCGACGGCGCCGCGCAGGTCGCGGGCGGGGTCGACTCGCTCGCGGGTGGTCTCGGGCGCCTCGAGAGCGGGGCGGACTCGTTGACGAGGGGCGCAGGGAAGGCGTCGAAGGGTGCCTCCTCGCTGGCCGCCGGAGCCGACTCGCTCGCTGGTGGTCTCGATCGGCTCGAGAGGTCGACCGCGGAGCTCCCGTCGCAGGCCTCGGCACTCGCGACCGGCGCCGCGCAGGTCTCGGAGGGAGTGGACGGCTACACCCAGCTCGCCAAGGGCTGGGCGCAGGCGTGCGCGAGCGACCCGCTGCTGGCGGCATCCAAGCCGCAGCTGTGCGGTGCCACCGGCGCGGCGGTCGGTCCCGGCGGTGGCCAGGCCGACCAGCTCGCCGGCGGAGCGGCTTCGGTCGCCTCAGGAGCATCGGCGTTGTCGCAGGCGGCTCCCGAGCTGACCGGAGGGATCTCGACGGCGGCGGACGGGGCAGAGAAGGTCGCGTCCGGGGCGTCGCAGGTCGCCGACGCCAACGCCCGGCTCGCTGCCGGGGCGCGTGAGCTCGAGGGCGGTCTCGGCAAGGCGGGCGACGGCGCCTCCTCGCTGGCCTCCGGTGCCGACCGGCTCGCCTCCGGGACGAAGCAGCTCGAGAACGGGTCGGCGTCGCTGGCCTCGGGTGCTGACGATCTGTCTGCCGGGACCTCCTCGCTGAGCGAGGGTGCGTCCTCGTTGGCTTCCGGGCTCGACGAAGGTGCCTCGCAGATCGCGGTCCCGGATGAGAAGCAGGCCGAGGTCGTCGCCGACCCGGTGCAGGTCTCGGTCGCCTCCGGGCCGTCCATCTCGGGAGCGACGCGACTGGCGCCGGCGGTGATCGCGCTGGCGCTGTGGCTGGGTGCGTTCGCGATCTATCTGCTGCGTTCGGCCTTCCCGGTCAGGCGGCTTCGGGAGGCGCTCCCGGCTCGTCGCCTCGCGTTGCTCGGCCTGTGGCCCGCCGTGGCTGTCGGGCTGGTGCAGGCGGTGCTCATCGTCGTCGTGATCGGTGCGCTCGGCGCCGACCTCGCCCGGCCTGTCGCCACGGCTGGGACCGCGGCGCTCGCTGCGACCGTGTTCGTCGCGGTGCACCAGGCTGCGGTCGCGCTCGCCGGTCAGCGTCGGGGCTGGCTGATCTCGCTGGCCTTCCTCGCTCTGCAGCTGGTCTCGCTCGGCGGACTGCTCCCGGTGGCCACGGCACCGGGGCCGCTGGACGCGCTCGTGAGCATCCTGCCGGTCCCGCTCGCTGCCGAGGCGCTGCGCGGGGTCGCCGTCGCGCAGAGCGGATCGGCGGTGGGTGCTTCGCTCGCCGGCCTGGTGCTGTGGCTCCTGCTGGCGCTCGCGGTCAGCGTCTTTGCGGCCGGGCGCGCGCAGCGTACGTCGGTGGCGGAGGTCCGCGGGGCGGCTGTCGCTGGTTGAGCGGTGCCGGTGTGGAGCGCTTGGTAACACGTCGTTCGTAGGACTATCCGGTCGCTATAAAAGGCGAGTAGACCTACGAACGACGTGTTACAGCTCGGAGCGGCGGCTCAGAGCGAGGTGTCGTGCAGCACGATGTGCTCGTCGAGCGGGGCGCGGCCGATGTCGACGCGGTTCACCGAGGCGTCGAGGTCGGCGGTGCCGAAGGAGATGCCGTAGAGCAGCTTGAGGTCGGCCGGCAGGCCGAGGTGGGCGCGGACGGTGTCGGCGAAGAGGCCGTGCATGCCCTGGGGGACGCCGTGGTAGCCGCGGGCGGTGAGGGAGAGCAGGAAGTTCTGGGCGTACATGCCGACATCGTTGGCGGCGCGTACGACATCGCCGAGCTGAGGCACGAAGAGCAGTGCCACGTGGGGCGCGCCGTAGAAGCGAAGGTTCTCGGCGACGGCCTTGGCACGTCCGTCCTGGTCATCCCGGGCGATGCCGAGGGCGCCGTAGAGGGTGGCCCCGGCGTGCTGTGAGCGCTGGACGTGGACGCTGTCGTCGTCCCCGTACGTCGTGGTGAAGTCGGGGGTCATCTGGCCGGCCTCGAACGCCTTCAGCATCGCCTCGCTGAGGCGGTCGCGGGCGTCACCGGAGAAGACATGGACCTCCCAGGGCTGGGTGTTGCTGTGCGACGGGGCGCGCTGGGCGTCCTCGAGCACCCCACGGATGTCGTCGGCGGGCACCGGGTCGGGCAGGAAGGCCCGCGCGGAGCGGCGGGATCGGATCACGTCCGTGAAGGTGTCGACGGCGGTCGTGCTCACAAGAATGGTTCCTCTCAGGTCTGCCGGGCCGGGCGGCCTCGGTCCACTCCTTGCGCAATGCGGAGGGACTCTCCGGTATTCCTCGAAGAGTGCGAAGGTGGCCGACCCCACAGTCCTGGGTCCTACCCGGTTCGGGTGATACCCAGGGATCGGACGGAGGCCTTTACCGCGGCGCGACGAAGACTCGAGGTCCGATCTATCCGAGGGGGGAACCCATGATCCGAAAGCTCGTCTGCGCGGTCGCGGCGGGGGTCGCCGCGGCGGCGCTCTGGTCGATGCCGGCCACGTCTGCACCTCTGTTGCGGCTATCCGGCGCGATCTTCACCACCGACGTCTCCGGCGCGCCCGTCAACCTCAACCACTACGCCGCCAAACAGGACGTCTATCTCAACGGTGGCCCCGGCATCAACGCGCCCGATGACGCGGCCGGCCTGCCTGCCGGGATCTACGCGTTCCAGGTGACCGATCCGTCCGGCAAGACGCTGCTCTCCACCGATCCAGTCGCCTGCCGCCTGGTCGAGGTCGACGCCAGTGGCCGCTTCGTCAGTGTCGCGCCGAGCGGTGGCTGCGCTCACGCGGCCGGCAGCGACGCGGAGGATGCCGGCATCACCGTGCAGCTGTTCCCCTTCCTCGACACCCCGAACAACGGTGGCGAGTACAAGGTCTGGCTGACGCCGTACGCCGCGCTCGACTCGACCGCTCCGGGCAACCGGCACGGTTTCGTCCCGGCTGACAGCAAGACCGACAACTTCAAGGTCAAGGCGCGGGCGATCGTCGAGATCGACACCCGGTTCTCACGCCACGGCGGGCCGTTCATCGACGGTCTGGCTGCGGAGTGGACCGACACCCTGGGTGCGCACAACATGAAGTACTCCGAGTACAACCCCGCGGTCCTCGCGTTCCACGAGGCGCACGTCGAGGCTGCCGAAGCGGGTCTGCACAAGATCACCGTGACCGACCAGGCCGGCTGCGAGATCGACGACGTCCACTACGCCGGGAAGACCTTCCTCCCCGACGCGAACGGCTCGGTCACCGTCCCGGTGCAGGTCAAGAAGCACATGAACGGCGACCACACCTACTGGGTGGACGTGCACTGCGTCTGAGGCGCAGCGTCCGACTCTCTGGACCGGTCATCGCGACCATCAACCTAGCATTTGCTTGGTAGGCGCTCTAGACTGCCGCACATGGCAGTCGAGATCGACTTCAGCGGCAAGGTGGTCGCGGTGACCGGCGGCGCGCGTGGAGTGGGCGCCGGGGTCGTCGAGCGGTTCCTCGAGGCCGGCGCAGAGGTGGAGATCTGTGGGCGCTCCGAGCCCGAGGAGCTCCCCGTCGCGGACGGGCGCAAGCCGGTGTTCTCCCAGGTCGACGTGCGGGACCCTGAGCAGGTCGCGGCGTGGATCGCCGCGATCACAGGGCGGCTCGGGCAGCTCGACGTGGTCGTCAACAACGCCGGTGGCGCGCCCTACGCCGACTTCGCGACCGCGTCCCCGCGCTTCCACGAGAAGATCTCCGCGATCAACTTTCTGGCCACCGCCTACGTCTGCCAGGCGGCGTACGACGCCCTGAAGGCCTCGCGCGGGTCCATCGTCAACATCAGCTCGATCTCGGCGCGGCGCCCCAGCCCCGGCACCGCGGTCTACGGGGCCGCCAAGGCGGCGGTCGAGAGCCTGACCGGGTCGATCGCGGTGGAATGGGCGCCCGACGTACGCGTCAACGCCATCTCCTGCGGGATCGTCGCCACGCCGGGGTCCGAGGACCACTACGGCAGCCCTGAGCAGCGGGCGGCGGTGGCCGCGACCATCCCGCGCGGGGTCTTTGCGACCCCCGAGGAGGTCGGGGACGCCTGCCTGATGCTCGCGTCACCGCTCGCTGCGCACATCACCGGCGCGGTCCTCGCCGTCGACGGCGGCGGGGAGTGGCCCGCCTTCCTCCAGCACACCCCCAACTCCTGAGGAGAAACCGTGCCCGAAGCAGTCATCGTCTCGGCCGCCCGCTCACCGATCGGCCGTGCCTTCAAAGGGTCGCTGAAGGACCTGCGTCCCGACGAGCTTGCCGAGCAGATCGTACGCAGCGCGCTCGACGCGGTTCCGGAGTTGGACCCGACGCGGATCGACGACCTGATGATGGGCTGCGCTCAGCCTGCGGGGGAGCAGGGCTACAACATCGGCCGGGTCGTCGGCGTACGCCTGGGCCTGGACGCCGTTCCCGGCACCACCGTCCACCGCTACTGCGCATCGTCATTGCAGACCACTCGGATGGCCTTCCACGCGATCCGCGCCGGCGAAGGGGATGCCTTCGTCTCCGCAGGCGTGGAGTGCGTGTCCCGCTACGAGCGCGGCAAGGCTGACGGGATGCCGGACACCAAGGCCGAGGAGTTCCTCGAGGCAGGCGAGCGCGGTGCCGCCCGGGTGGCCGCGGGCGAGGCCTGGACCGATCCGCGCGAGGCCGGCGATCTGCCCGACTACCACCTGGCGATGGGCGAGACCGCCGAGAACGTCGCCGAGATGTGCGGCGTCACGCGGGAGGCCCAGGACGAGTGGGGCGTACGTTCCCAGAACCGCGCCGAGGCCGCCGCCGCCCGGGGCTTCTGGAAGCAGGACATCACGCCGGTGACGCTGCCGTCAGGTGAGGTCGTCTCCACCGACGACGGGCCGCGGGCCGGGGTGACGCTGGAGAAGGTCGCCGGCCTCAAGCCGGTCTTCCGCGAGAACGGCACCATCACCGCCGGTAACTGCTGCCCCCTGAATGACGGCGCGGCCGCGCTGGTCATCATGAGCGACGTACGCGCCGCCGAGCTCGGGATCACGCCGCTGGCCCGGATCGTGTCGACCGGGGTCTCCGGGCTCTCGCCCGAGATCATGGGGCTCGGGCCGGTCGAGGCGTCCCGCCAGGCGCTCGCTCGCGCCGGGCTAGCTGCCGACGACATCGACCTGGTTGAGATGAACGAGGCCTTTGCCGCCCAGGTGCTGCCCAGCATCGCCCAGATCGGTCTCGACCCCGAGCGGGTCAACGTCAACGGGGGCGCGATCGCCCTCGGTCACCCCTTCGGCTCCACCGGAGCGCGTCTCACGACCACGCTCCTCCACGGGCTCCAGGAGACGGGCGGCCGCTACGGCCTGGAGACCATGTGCGCTGCCGGCGGCCAGGGCATGGCCATGGTCATCGAGCGGCTCTGAGCCCCGCTGGTCTCGACACGCCTCCGCCCAGGGGCTCCGGCGGCTCGACCAACGGGGTCAGGCGCTCCGGCGCCCCAGGTGGATGACGGCAACCGTGATGTGGCGCTCCTCGATCACGTAGACGATGCGGTAGCGGCCGACACGGAGGCGGTAGCGATCCTTGCCCCACGCATAGGCGCCCACGTCACGAGGGGTCTCGGCCAGGGTGTCGATGGTGTCGAAGACCTGGATCAGGCCGATGGGGTCGTCGTCGACGTACGCCTCGGCCGACCGCAACGCCTCGTCGGCCCAGACGACTTGGTAGGTCACCGGCAGGTCACTGGCCGACGGGGCGGTCGAGGCCGAGGGCACGGCGAGCCTCGGTGTGCGGGGTGTAGCTGACCTCGCCGAGCTCGCGGCGCAGGGAGTAGCGCGCGATGGCGAGATCGTCCTCGAGGTCCTCGATGCGCCGGTCGTGGTCGTTGAGGTACGCACGGATGGCCTCGCGGGCGATCTCCTGCTTGGAACGGTTCTCCGTCCGCGCGCGGTCGGACAGCAGCCGGTCGTCGGCCTCGCTGAGTCGCAGAGTCATTGCCATGGACCCAGGGTAACCGGAGGTGGTATCACGCGGTATCGTTCGCTCGTCGGAAACGTTGAGGTTCACCTGGGGGAAAGTCCAACATGTCGCTGACCGCGCTCTATCTGCTCGTCGCACTCGGAGCGGGGCTGGTCGCGATGTTCCTCAGGCTCCCGCCGCTGGTCGGCTTCCTGGCCGCCGGGTTCGGGCTGCATGCCGCCGGCGTCGGCGATCTGGAGGGGCTGGAGACGCTGGCCGACCTCGGCGTCACGCTGCTCCTGTTCGGCATCGGCCTCAAGCTCGACGTCCGATCGCTGCTCCGGCCCGACGTCTGGCTGAGCACCTTCGCCCACCTGGGCTTCAGCATGATCATCGGGGTGGGGCTGTTGGCCGGCATCGCGCCGCTCGGCTTCGCGCTCCTCACCGACGCCGACCTCGGCGAGATGGCGCTGATCGCCTTCGTCCTCTCGTTCTCCTCGACCGTCTTCGCGATCAAGGTCCTCGACGAGCGTCACGACAACAACACCCTCTACGGCCGGATCGCCATCGGTGTGCTGATCATGCAGGACATCGTCGCGGTGGCGTTCCTGACCATCTCCAAGGGCCACTGGCCCTCGCCGTGGGTCTTCGCGCTGGTGCTGCTCCTCCCCGGCGCCTGGCTGGCTCACCGGATGTGGGACCGGATCACCTCCACCGAGCTGACCGCGCTCTTCGGCCTGGCGATGGCGCTCGTGCCGGGCTACTGGCTCTTCGAGGCCGTCGGGCTCAAGGGCGACCTCGGGGCCCTGGTGATCGGCGTACTCCTCGGGTCGCACGTCAATGCGCCGGCGCTGACCAAGGTGCTGTTCAGCATCAAGGAGCTCCTGCTCATCGCGTTCTTCCTGAGCATCGGGCTGACCGGGGTGCCATCGCTCGAGGACCTCGCGCTCGCCGCTGTGCTGCAGATCCTCCTGCCGCTCCAGGCCGCCGCCTACATCGTGATCTTCGCGTTCATGGGGCTGCGCTACCGCACCGCGACCCTGGCCTCGTTCACGCTGACCAACTACTCCGAGTTCGGGTTGATCGTGATCGTCATCGCCTCCGCGACCGGGATGGCGTCGGTCGAGTGGCAGACCGTCCTCGCAGTGGCCACCTCGCTCTCGTTCCTGGTGGGCGCGCTCTTCAACGCGTATGCCGCGAGGTTCATCAACCTGCTCAACCGGGTGCTGCCGGAGCGAACGACTGCGCGGCTCCAAGAGGCAGACCGGCCGATCAACCTCGACGGCGCCAAGGCGCTGGTGGTCGGCATGGGCCGGGTGGGACGTACGACCTACGAGAAGCTGTGCGAGACCCAGGACTACCAGGTGCTGGGGATCGAGCACGACTCGCTGCGGGCCGACTCGCTCAAGGCGGAGGGCTTCGCTGTCGTCGAGGCCGACGCGACCGACCAGGACTTCTGGGAGCGCGTCAAGAAGGGTGCCGGCATGGAGCTGGTCGTCCTCACGATGCCCTTCCACGGCGACAACCTGCTCGCCATGGATCTGCTCGACAAGCTCGGCTTCGAAGGCACCGTGGCTGCCATCGCCATGCGCCCCGAGGAGCGCGACGAGCTCAAGAAGCGCGGCGCCCACGCCGTGCTGAACCTGTACGCCTCCGCCGGCTCCGACCTCGCGGACAAGGCGCTCCGGGTCAACCAGGAGCGTCGGGCAACGCCGTAGCGTCCGAGAACGTACGAGGGCCCGGGGCGTCACCGCCCCGGGCCCTCACCGTCTGCCGGTCTGCCGGTCTGCCGGTCTGCCGGTCTGCTGGTCAGCCGAGCAGGTCGTAGCCCGTCGACACCTCGCCGAGGTAGGTGCGGGTCACGCTCGTGCCGCCGGTTCCGCGCTGGAAGGCGTAGAGGTAGCCACCCGAACGGGCGAGCAGGTCGCCACCGGCGCCACCGCGCAGGTCCCGGACGCCGAGAACCGCGTTGTAGCCGGAGAGGTTGACCGACAGGGTCCGGTAGGAGACCAGGCCGCCGGGCCCGTTGCTCTCGTGGACGACCAGGGACTTGCCGTTGACGAAGAGCACGTCCGGGGTGTTGCCGGAGTTCCAGCGGCCGACCCCGACCAGACGGGTGCCGGAGGCGGAGGAACGCATCACGATCGCGGCGCCGACCCTGCTGGTGCCCTTGCCCGGCCAGAGCTTGATCCGCCCGTCGGAGGTGCGGCCCATCACGTCGGGGTAGCCGTCTCCGGTGACGTCGCCGACGGCATCGAGCACGCCGACCGAGCCCAGCCCGCTGCCGATCACGACGCCGCTGGAGAAGCCGCCGCTGCCGTTGCCGCGGTAGAGCCGCAGAGTGCCGTCGGAGAGCTTGGCGAGGAGGTCGCCCTTGCCGTCGCGGTTCCAGTCGCCGGCGTTCATCAGGATCCTGGCCGAGGTGAGCCGCAGTCCGGAGTAGATCGGCCTGGCGAGGTTGAGACGACCGTTGTTGGGCTTGACATAGAGCGTCGAGCCGGTCTTCATCATCAGGTCGGGCAGGCGGTTGCCGGTGAGGTTGGCAGCCCCGAGGAGGGTGCGGTTCACCCCGGCGTACGGGCCCAGCGGCTTGCCGAAGCCCGAGCCGCGGGCGGGGTAGACCCAGCCGCGCCCGGACCTGTCGCGACCGATCAGGTCGCCGCGGCCGTCGCCGGTGAAGTCGCCGTAGCCGCTGATCTGGACCAGCGACGACCACGACGGGCTGCGGGCGGGGAGGCGTACGGCGGTGGTGAAGGTGCCACGGCCGGTGCCCTTGATGTAGTAGAGCGCCCCGGACTTGCGGCCGATCAGGTCGCGCCTGCCGTCGCGGTTGACGTCTCCGGTCGCGGCCAGGAGCCCGAACCCGCTGAGCGAACGGGTGGTCGTCTTCCGCTCGAAGCCGCCGCGGCCGTTGCCCAGGAAGCGGACGAGCTTGCCTGACGACGACTTGCCGACGAGGTCGTTGTGCCGCGTGCCACCGATGTTGCCGACCGCGGTGATCAGCGATACGCCCCGGAACTTGGTGTAGGGGAGGTTCTTGTAGACCGGCGCGAAGGTGCCGTTGCCGCGCCCCTTGCGGATGCCCGCCGAGCCGTTCCTGCGGACCAGGATCAGGTCGGCCTTGCCGTCGCCGGTGATGTCCGGGGTGACGACCTGGGCGCGGACCGTGCTGCCGAAGGTCGTCGACTTCTTCGTGCTGTTGAAGCCGGCGAACCCGCCCGTACGCATCGTGAACACCTTGCCGTCGGACTTCCGTCGCGCGACGAGGTCGGAGTGGCTCGTGCCGGCGATGTTGGACTCCAGGTCGCGTCCGGACCAGCTCTTCTGGAGGCTGGCGGCCAGCGTACGGATCGCGGGGATCTTGGCGTAGAGGTTGGCGCCGGGGCACAGGGTCTGGCCCGCGTCGCGGTGGCCCTTGATCGCGTGCGAGAACGTCGTGCTGCCGATCTTGACGTTGGTGGCTCCGGCGCTGACGCCGTGGAGGGAGAGCTTCCAGGCGTAAAGAGCGCCGTAGGCCTGGATCAGCTCGGGGGTCGGCTGGGCGGTCTCGAAGTTTCCGAGCGCGGACGCGGCGAAGCTGTCGGTGTTGTAGCCGGAGGTGTGGGCTCCCTCGACCGGCCTCGCGACGCCGCCGTTGCGGCCCTCCCAGATGCGGCCGAACTTGTCGATGAAGAAGTTGTAGCCGACGTCGCGCCAGCGGTTGGTCTGTACGTGGTAGGCGTAGATCCCCCGGATGATCCCCGGGACGTCGGCCGCGGTGTAGTCGTTGGTGCCGGCGGTGTGGTGGACGAAGCCGCCGCGGATCGTGCGGTAGGTCGGCGCGACCTGCTCGCGGAGCGACTCGTCGGCACCCCACTGGGCGCGGCTGTAGATCCTCGGGCTGGGGGTGTAGGTGGTGGCCGCGAGCTCGAGGTCGGCGTCTGTCTTCTTCTTGTGGGTCGACGGGGCCTTGGCCGTGCCCTCGCCGGTGTCGATCTGCGGGAGCTCCTCGACGGTGTCGGCAGGCTTGCCGGGCTCGATGACGGCGAGGTCGAGGTCTTCGGGGATGTCGGCCTCTTCCGGGACGACGATCCGGGTCTGGACCTTGTCGACGTGACCGACGAGGAACTCGCGAGTGCCCTCGCGGCTCCCCTTCGCCTCGGCGCTGCCCGCGTCGGGGCCGTGCTCGTCGGGGTGGACCTCCATCGGCCGCCACTTCGACCACTCGCCGTCGGTCTTGGTGCGGACCTTGGCCTTCAAGGTGTCATGGTCGACGTCGCTGTCCGGGGACCAGGTCATGCCGACCACGCCGAAACCGGTGACGTCCTGGGGGACGCTGGTGAGGACGGTCCGGCGCGGCTCGGTCACCAGCGTGGTGCCGCCGGTCTTCTCGCCGGTCTTGTTGGTCAGGTCGATCTCGTCGACGTGGGCCTCCACCGGGCCGTCCGGGAGCGTCGCCGGCTTCGACGAGGCCGCCTCGAAGGCGGCCAAGGAGCCGGTCGTGCTCGCACCGGGCGTGGTGAGGTCGACGTCGAACATGGTCGGCAGCGCGATCGCGGTGGCAGCGCCGACGACGAGGATGGTGCCTGAGATGGACGCGATCTTGGCGCGTCGGGGCATCGAAGCCTCCGTGGGGGAAGTAAAGATGGGCTCCGGAAACCTACACCCTGCCCCGGACGGTGTCGCACCAATTTCGGGGTTGTCTCGAGCTGTCGCGCAGATCGGTCTTGATGACGCGACCGACCGCCGCGAGATTGCCTGTTGTCGTCGTCCTCCACCGCATGGGCGGCCACAGCGATAGCCTCGTGCCGTGGCTCACTCCAACGATGCCGGCGGCTACGACGAACGCGAGCGGGCACAGACCACGGCGGCCGCGAAGGTCGGCACCGACGGATGGAAGCACCGGGCACCGTGATCGCGGAGTTCCAATCCCAGCGTCCGCGGCTTCTGGCGATCGCCTACCGGCTGCTCGGATCGATGGCTGACGCCGAGGACATCGTCCAGGACGCGTTCGTGCGGTGGCAGCGAGTCGATCGGACAGTGATCGACAGTCCTGCGGCATGGCTCACCCGGGTGACCACCAACCTGGCTCTCAACCTGCTCGACTCCGCCGAACGCCGCCATCGGGAGCCGGCTGCGGCGTTGCCCGAACCCGTCGTGACAGAGGGTGGGCCGCTGGGACCACTGGAGTCGGTCGCCGCACGCGAGTCCATCTCCTTCGGTGTGCTGGTGCTGATGGAGCGTCTGCCATCGGCAGAACGTGCCGTCTTCGTCCTGCATCAGGCCTTCGGTTATAGCCATCGCGAGATCGCGGAGCTGCTGGGTAGCACCGAGGAGGCAAGCCGTCAACGGCTGCGCCGGGCTCGAGGAAGGCTGCGGGACGGGGACGGTCGTCGGTCCGAGCCAGCCGATCCGGAACACGTACGACGTCTGTCGGAGTCCTTTCTGCGCGCCGCGCAGGCGGGCGACATGGAGCAGCTGCACCTGGTGCTCTCGGCGGACGTGACCTCCATCGCCGACGGGGGTGGGGCGGTCGGCACGGCGCGCTTCCCGATTGTCGGTGTGGACAAGGTCGCGCGCTACTGGGCCGGACTCGGTCGGCGCCCAGAAAGCGTTGTCGTCGTCTTCATGCCCGTAGAACTGAACGGCACGCCAGCGCTGATCGTCTCCATGGACGGCGCTCCGATCGCGGCAGTGCTGTTCGCTGTCACTGATCGCATCGACAGCATCTGGCTGATCGTGGACCCGGAGAAGCTGCGCCGCCTGCCGGCCACGGCGTGACCGAATTCGTTCTGGCAGCGAGATTCGGTCACGTTCCGTGGCGCTGTCCGGTTCAGGTCACGTACCCGAGCAGGAAGAGGAAACGGATGCGTGAGCTGACTGACATCGTGATCATTGGAGCAGGCTACGGCGGCATGTACGCCGCACGGTCGCTGCGGCGCCGCCTGCGGGGGCGGGCACGCATCACCGTGATCAACCGATCAGAAGATTTCGTCGAGCGGATCCGGTTGCACCAGTACGCCACAGGTCAACACCTTCGTGAGGTATCGCTGGCCAGCACACTTGCCGGGACCGGCACCCGCCTGGTCATCGGCGAGGTGACCGCAATCGACCGGGCGGCACAGCGGATCATCGTGCACACCGGAGAATCGATCGCCTACGACAGGCTGATCATCGCCACCGGGAGCTTCGGGACTCGACCCGCCGGCACTCACGGGGTGGCAGCGATGACCGAGGCCGAAGTTCTCCGCCGGAGGCTCGAGGAGCTCGACGGGGGCCGGGTCGCCGTGGTCGGCGGCGGTCTCACCGGGATCGAGATGGCAACCGAGCTGGCAGAGCAGCGACCCGATCTTCGGGTGCAGCTGATCACTGCAGACCGGTTGGCTCATGACTTGTCACAGATGGCGCAACGTCATCTGCGCGGGACGTTGCGCCGACTTCGGATCGAGCTGACCGAGGAAACCGAGGTGAGGGCAGAAGACGCCGGCTGGCAGCTTCGAACTCCATCGGACGTGCGGGGCCTGAACGCCGACGTGATCGTCTGGACGACGGGATTCCTCGCCTCGCCGCTGGCTGCCGAGGCCGGACTGTCCACCGACGACACCGGTCGAGTGCTGGTCGACGATCACCTGCGATCGGTCACCGACCCGCGCATCGCGGCGATCGGGGACGCTGCGGCTGTGCTGACCGTCGACCAAGCACCGGCCCGGATGAGCTGCCAGACCACGGTGCCGATGGGGGTGACGGTGGCCGCCGATGTCGCACGGGAGATTGGCGGTGCGTCCCGTCGCCGGTACCGGGCTCGCTTCGTCTGGCGCAACATCAGTCTCGGCAGGAACGATGCCATCACCCAGTTCAGTCGCTTCGACGACCGGCCGCTGCCGGTGGCGCTCGTAGGCCGACCGGCGGTGCTCTTCAAGGAGCTGATCAGCGCCAGCGTGGCGCGAACGGCGACAACGCAGGCCCTGCGCTCGTCGAAGAACGAGAACGTTGCATCCGGGCTGAGTTGATCCCGCGACGAGGGCACGCACCCAGAACCCTCGCTGCCAGCCGACTGTCTCGTGATTCGGGCCGCTTGACGCATCAGGTCGCTGGCGCGACATGCACCCAGTGCGAACCGCAACGACGCCTAGCCTGCTGCGGACAGGGCGCGGGCTGCGGTGTCTTACTGTTTGGGTTACCGCGAGGTTTCGCGCAGATCGGTCTTGAGGACCTTGCCGCTGGCGTTGCGCGGAAGGCTGTCGACCAGGACGTACGCCCGCGGCTGCTTGTAGTTGGCGAGTCGGTCCTTGAGCCAGGCGTCGATCGCATCGGCGGTCAGGCCGTCGCGTACGACGACGAAGGCCTTGCCCACCTGACCGAGGCGTGCGTCCGGGACGCCGATGACCGCGGCCTCGACGACGCCGGGGTGATCGGCAAGAGCGTTCTCGACCTCGGCGGGATAGACGTTGAAGCCGCCGACGGTGAACATGTCCTTGATGCGGTCGGTGATCTTCAGGCAGCCGTGCTCGTCCAGGAAGCCGACGTCGCCGGTGTGGAGCCAGCCGTCCTCGTCGATCGCCTCGGCGGTGGCATCGGGATTCTCGAAGTAGCCGAGCATGACGTTGTCGCCGCGGAGCCAGACCTCGCCGTCCTCGCCCGGCTCCGCGTCCTCGCCGGTGGCGGTGACGGTGCGGATCTCCACGCCCTCGACCGCGGGTCCGACCACCTTGGCCACGTGCTCGGGGTCCTCGCCGGGACGGGTGGTGGTGGCGACCAGGCACTCGGTGAGGCCGTAGGCGCCCTTGACCTCGTCGATCCCGAGGACGTCGCGCATGTCGGCGAAGAGGCTCTCCGGCACGCTCGCGGCCCCGGCGATCGCGAAGCGCAGCGAGGAGAGGTCGTACGCCTTCAGGTCGGGGTGGTTGATGAGTGTGGTGAAGATGGTGGGAGCGCCCGGGAGGACCGTGACCTGCTCGTCCTGGATCAGCTTCAGCGCCCGCTCGGGGTCGTAGGTCGCGATCGGGTAGATCGTCGCGCCCGAGGTGAAGGCCGCGAGGAACCCTGCCTTGTAGCCGAAGCCGTGGAAGAACGGGTTGACGATGGCGTAGCGGTCCTGCGGGGTGAGCTTGGCGCCTCGCGCCCAGACGTCGGCGACGCCGATCGTCTGGCGCTGGGCGCTCATCACGCCCTTCGGCTTCCCGGTCGTGCCGGAGGTGAACAGCAGGTCGGCGAGGGTGTCGGGGGTGACCGTCGACCTGGCGCCCTCGAGCCGTTCGTCGGAGATCTCCTGACCGTTGGCGAGGAACTCGTCCCAGCCGATGGCCGAGTCGGCGCCTGAGCCCGTCTGTCCGGCGAGGTCGACGATCGTGAGCAGGTGCTCCGGGAGCGGGCCGGCGTCGTGGAGCATCTGGACGTAGTCGGTGCCGAGGAAGCCGTTGACGGTGACCAGCGCGGTGGCCCTGGACCGCTCGAGGATCTCGCGGGCCTCGTGCCCCCGGTAGCGGGTGTTCAGCGGCACCACGGTGGCCCCGATCGTCTGCGCGCCGAGGACCGCGACCGGGAACTCCCAGCGGTTGGGCGCCCAGATGGCGACGCGGTCGCCGCTGCGTACACCGCCGGCCAGGAAGGCGCGCGCAGCCCTGTCCGTCGCGTCGGCGAGCTCGGTGTAGGTGAGCGTCGTGAGGCCGTCGACGATCGCCGGGTGGTCGGCGTAGGTCTGCTTGGCCCTCTCGATCAGGGCGGGGATCGTGCGCGGGGTCATCCTGCCAAGCGTAGTTGAGCAACTGCTTGTTTGGTAGGCTTCGTCCATGACTGACACGGGGGTTGTGCCGCGAAGGCGGGGGACGGCGTCGGGCTCGTCGCGACGAGCCGAGTTGCTCACGCTGGCGGCCGAGATGTTCGCGACCAAGGGGTTCGCCCAGACGACCGTACGTGACATCGCCGATGCCGCCGGGATCCTGTCCGGCTCGCTCTACCACCACTTCCGCTCCAAGGAAGCGATGCTGACCGAGCTGCTCTCCGGCTTTCTCGACGGGCTCAACGCGCGCTTCACCGAGATCGTCGAGAGCGGGGTCGACCCAAAGGCCGACCTGGACGGGCTCATCACCGAGTCGTTCCGGACGATCCACAACGAACGGCTCGCCGTCGCGCTCTACCAGAACGAGGCGTCCTTCCTGGCGACCGTCGACGGCTTCGAGTTCGTCGCCGAGCGCTCGCGTGACAACGAGGCCCTGTGGATCCGGGTCATCGAGGCCGGCCAAGCCTCCGGCGTCTTCCAGGACTCGCTCGACCCGGCGCTGACCTACCGGTTCATCCGGGACGGCGTCTGGTCCACCGTCTCCTGGTATCGCCCCGGTGGTCGTCACACCCCCGACACCCTCGCGGAGCAGTATCTGAGACTGCTCCACGCCGGCATCCTCGCCTGACGCCGAGTCGGCTCGTTCTAACCCCAGAACTCGCCGAGTCGGCTCGTCATGACGGGCCGACTCGGCACCGATCTCGGTGAGGACGAGCCGACTCGGCGGTAGGAGGTCTTTTACGGGACCTCTTTGAAGCGGAGGCCCTTGGGGTCTTCTGCCTCGATGATCTTCAGCTCGTCGGGGGTGGGCTCGCGGGTCACAGGTGCGCTGGTGGCGTCGATCGGGAAACCGGTGGCCTCCTGGAGCTCTTCGGGGGTGACGCCGGGGTGGATCGAGTTGACCTTGATCAGCCCCGACTCGTCGTAGCCGAAGACGGCGAGGTTGGTGACGACGACGCCGAGGTCGTGGAATCGCCCGGCCGCCCCGGTGGCGCGGTCGTTGCCGACGCCGCTGGCGACGTCGACGCTGTCGACGAAGATCCGGGCGGAGTGCTTGGCGACCCAGTAGTCGACGCGGTGGTTGACGGTGTTGCCCGGGGCGCCGCGTACGCCGATCAGCTGCCGCTTCGGCTGACGCCAGTCGCCGATTGAGGAGATGTTCTGGTTGCCATGGCGGTCGATCTGGCTGGCGCCCATCATCGAGTGCCGGCGGCCGCTGGCGACGATGTCGAAGATCGTGCGGAACGGCACCCAGGCCTCCGGGGTGCCGCCGGCCGACGCGGTCTTCAGCAGCGGGGGAGCCTCGGACATCATGAACGCCTCACCGTCGCTGAGCGCGAGCTCGGGGGTGTGGGTGGCCTTGGCCAGACGTACGCCGATGGCCGGGACGATCCCGACGGCATGGGCGAGCACCTCGCCGGAGTCCTTGAAGGCGTCGGAGACGGCGGCGACACAGACGTCGGCCCGGGTCGCGGTCAGGGTGGTCACTTGTTGTCTCCCTCGTTCGTGAACGTCTCGACTGCGGCCTGGTAGGTGGGCTCGTCCCCGGAGAGGAACCGGGACTCGAAGGCGGCCCAGTCCTCGTCGGACTTGGCTGCCGCGGCGTACGCCTTCTGGAACGCCTCGTCGCGGCCGTAGTCCGGTTCGCAGAGCGTGAAGTGGGCGCCGCCGGGGGTCTCGACGACGTGGTTCACGAAGATCCGTGGGACCAGGAGCGTCTGGGGCGGGGCCTTGACGGTGAGGTCTGCGGTCGAGACGACCTGCTCGACGGACATGATCGTGGTGTCGGCGGCCATCGCGAAGAGGTCGTCGAAATAAGGATCGGGGCCGAGGTACTGCCCGTTGCCCGCGGCGTCCGCGCGGCTGAGATGGATGAGCGAGACGTCGAGGCGGAGGCCGGGGACGGCGACGTACTCCTCGTCGTCATAGGGCGACTTCACCGTCTTCAGGTCGGGGTTCATCATGAGTACGTCGCTGCCGAGCCCGGCGCGGATCGGCTGGAACGAGAGCCGGTTGGCGCCCGCCTTCAGCCCGGCCACGAACATGCCCTCGTCGTACTCGCTCGTCTCCGGGATCTCGCCGCGCTCGCGGGCGCGGGTGAAGTTGGGGTCGAGCGGGATCGAGTCGAGCGACACGAAGCCGTAGACGAGCTTGCGGATCTTGCCGGCGCGGGCGAGGAGCCCGACGTCGGGGCCGCCGAAGGCGACCACGGTCAGGTCGGTGATGTCGCTGCGCAGTATCTCGCGCACCAGCGCCATCGGCTTGCGGCGCGAGCCCCAGCCGCCGATCCCGATCGTCATGCCGGACTCGAGCTTGCTGGTCACCTCGCTCAGCGGCAGGGTCTTGTCGATCATCGGGCTCCCTCGATGGTGGTGGGGTCGATTGCTGCCGCGCGCCGGTGCTCGGCCGCCCGGCCGAAGAGCTGGGCGGTGGCGTGGGCGCGCTTGAAGTAGAGGTGGGCGTCGTGCTCCCAGGTGATGGCCACACCGCCGTGGAGCTGGACCATCTCGGCTGCGACCTGTGAGAACGCGTCGCTGCACCAGGACTTGGCCGCCGATGCGCGTACGCACTGGTCGGGCTGCCCCACGGACCAGGCCGCCGCCCAGGACATCGTGCGGGCGGTCTCGGTCTGGACCAGCATGTCGGCGCACCGATGCTTGAGTGCCTGGAACGAGCCGAGCGGGCGGCCGAACTGGTGGCGCTCCTTCAGATAGGCGACCGTGATCTCGAGCGCCCGTGCGGCGGCGCCGGCCTGGAGGGCGGTCATCGCGGTCGCGCCGACGGCGTCGATGCTGCTCGGGTCGGCGGTGCCGACCGAGGTCGCCTTCGCCCTGTCGTAGCGGACCCTGCCGAAGCGGAGCGTCTGGTCGAGACCGTCGACGGGCGTGATCTCGGCGTCGGTGACCTCGAGCAGCTCGTCGCCGTCGAGCGCGAGCACGATCTCGGCGTCGGGAGCATCCAGGACGAGGTCGGCGTCGAGGACGAGCGCCGCGGTCGTGCCCGCCGCGATCTGCGGGAGGAGCCGCCGCTTGGCCTCGTCGCTGCCGCCGATCAGGAGCGCCTCGGTGGCGAGCAGCACCCCCAGGAGCGGTGACGGGGTGAGTCCGGCGCCCAGCTCCTCGAGCACGAGGTGGGCCTCCAGATAGGTGCAGCCGGCCCCGTCGTACTCCTCCGGGATCGCCAACGCCGCCACCCCGATCTGCGCGATGAGCGTCTGCCACAGGGTGGTGTCGTAGCCTTCGGGCGTGACCATCGCGGCGCGCAGATCCATCGAGGTCGCGCGCTTGGCGACCAGCGTACGTACCGTCGCGACCAGGTCGGACTGCTCCTCGGTGAGCGCGAACCTCATCAGACGCCCTCCCCGACGGTCGCGACCAGCGACTCGAGGATCCGGGCGCGGTGCTCGGCCGGGGTGCCCCACGCGCCGACCAGCGCGCGGACCTTGAGGATCCACAGGCTCAGGTCGAACTCGCGGGTGTAGCCGATCGCCCCGTGGACCTGGAGCGCGGTGCGTGAGGCGAGGTACGCAGCGTCGCCGGCCGCCACCTTGGCGGCCGAGACCGAGCGGGCCGCCGCCGGCGCTCCTGCCTCGAGCTCGACGGCCGCGTTGTGCACCAGCGGCGCCGCGAAGTCCAGGGCGACGCGTACGTCGGCGAGCAGGTGTTTGACCGCCTGCTGAGCCCCGATCGGCTTGCCGAACTGGTGGCGCTGCTTGGCGTACGCGACGGTGTCGTGGAGCAGCCTGCTGCCGGCTCCGAGGAGTTGGGCACTGCAGGCCAGAGTTCCGAGATCCAGGGGCTGACGTGTGTCGACGGTTGCGATCTGCTCGGTTGGAGTGAGGTCGAAGAGGTGTCGTGTCGCATCGACGGATTCATGTCGGTCACCAGGCTCAGCGCGGTGCAGCGCGGAGGTGGTCGTGAGCACGAAAACGTGGTCGGCGACGTCCGCATCGAGTGCCCTAGGCGTCATCAGCTGGACTGCCAGCGTGGCGACGTTCTCGCCCGAGGCGACCCCGGCGAGCAGCTTGGCCTCGTCGGCCTGTGTCAGCAACCCCGGAAGGACCGCGACGGACTCGACCCAGGGGCCAGGAGCCCCGTGATAGCCGAGCCGCTCGAACGCGACAGTGAGGTCGACGGGGGACGCACCCGACCCGTCATACTCCTCGGGCACGAGCAATCCCGCGACCCCCAGTTCTGCAAGGCGCTGCCACAACGACAGTCCGAGCGCAGGGTTCCCATCGGTCCACGAACGTGCCACGGCCGGAATGTCGGCAGCCCCCAGCAGATCATCGAGGGCGTCCGCGAACGCCGTCTGTTCCGGCGTACGTCCGAAACGCATGTGCCCCTCCTTGTGTGACTGCTGCATAGCGAGGCTACCAAGCAAATGCTTGGTCGTCGAGGAGTTGCCCGAAAAGGATCGGAGCGCCACCTGCGGGTTGCAAGTGGCGCTCCGACGGCATCGTCAGCGAGGATCGACGAGAACGCGGCGTGAAGCTGGTGCGTACCTCGTCGTTCCGGCGTACTTGACGATCCAGTACCCCTTGGCCTTCACCCGGATCGACGTGCGGTACGTCCCGGTCGAGGTGGTGGTGAGCGTGCGCTTCAGCACGGGTCCGGCTGTGCCCGCGGGGTCGAAGTAGATCTTCACCGTCGTCCGTGCAAGAGGTCGCCAGCGCGGGCCTACCGAGGTCTTCTTGACGGCCTTCAGGTCGCCGGTGAACGTGACCCGTGTGCCGCGTATAGGCGTCTTGGTGGACGCGTTGATCCTCGCCAAGGTCGCCTGCCTGGTGGTCACCAGCGCCTCGGACGGGGCGTATGAGGCCGACCCGGGATAGCGGGCGACCCAACGGCCAGGCGTGGTGACGGCGGCAGAGTAGGAGTAAGCCCCCGACGTGTTCGTCTTCACGGTCGCTCGGTATTGCGGTCCTGCCGTTCCGGCCGGATCGAAGTAGAGCTTCACGCCCAGGCCGGCGACCGGCCGCCAGGCGGGAGCCCAGGTGGCTGAGGCGAGGTTGACTGCTTTGACCGTGCCGCCGATCCGGTGCCGGACGCTCGTGGTCGAAGCCGGGGGAGTTGCCCGAATGCTGGTCGCCGTCATCTTCTTCACGGCGATGGAGCCGACTGCAGTGCCGTTGAGGCTGATCGCATAGGTCCCCGGCGGAGCCGTGCCGTCGATCCAGATCGTCCCCCGGGCGGTGTACTTGTCGATGGTGTGGATGAGGTTCGGGCCGAACTTGTCACCGAAGCCCACCTTGCGCGGCGAGAAGGACGTCTCGACGGTGCCGGACAGCTGCTCCCAGTTCCAGCCGCCGATGTACTCGACATCGATGGGCAGGGCTACCGGCTTGGTGCCTACGGTGACGCTGCGCGGCGTGAAGACGCGGGCTCTGACACTGCCCTCTCCGACCTTGATCGCGACGGTCTTCTCCCGATAGCCCGTGCCGGAGTGCACTCGGATGTCCTCGGCCAAGGTGGCCGTGATCTCGGTCGCCGAGCCGGAGTACTCGGCGCTGATGACGCCGCTCGATGCCGCCGTGAAGCTCGTGGAGAAGGTACCTGTCGACGAGGAAGTCACGGTCGCGATCTTGCGCTTCGCCGCGGAGCCGGTGGGGTCGAGGTAGATGTCAACGGCGCGGTCGACCGCCGCCGCGTAGCCGGATCCGTCATCGGTAGTCGTGATCGAGCCGAAGACCTTCACGGTCCTTCCGGACGGAGCGATTCGCGGGGCGACATTCATCTCCATACGTACGTCGCGCTTGAGCCCGAACTCGACCGCCTGAGGCGCGTCGAGGCGTATCTCGTGCTCCTGCCCGTCCTTGGTGACGATGACGTGCTGGTTCAAGGTGAGGGAAAACCGGCCGTCGGTGTTGTAGAGCACGCCACGGGCACGTGTGCGGCTGCTGTTGACGGGAGCCAGTCTCCAGTCCGAGAGAGTTGACGCCTCGTCAACTCGGGCGATTGAGATCGTCGGCCGCTTGCCCGACTCATCCATGAACCGGATGGCCGTGCCGTTGTGCTCGTAGTGCACGTCGACGACGACGTTCTCCGCCGTTGCGTTCCACCACCCGCGAGCGTTGGCGGTCGCGTCCTGGACGCGGATTCTCGCCGTCACGACGGCGTCGCCGTCGGTGAACTCCCGGGTGACCTCGTTGATGACGGGGGCTGCCTTGGCGCGGTCCGGGGATAACGAGACGAGGCCCACGCCTGCAGCGAGTGCGAGTACGACGAGACCACTGAGGACACGGAGCGTTCTCAACTTGCCACCGCCTTGCTCGCGGAAGACGCCGCCCAGTTCGTGGATCCGGCGAAGGCGAACGACCAGGTCCCCTTGCCCTTCTTGGGAACGACGACATCGAAGGTTCCGTTTGCCGACACATAGATGCTGCGCAGCAACGCCTTGGGCCTGGTGCCTGCGGGGTCGAAGTAGATCCGAACCACCTCGCCGGGGATCGCCTGGGTGTTGCCGTACGCGCCGGGGGCCTCGAGAGTCCCGGAGAACCAGATGGACTTCGTCGTGGCTGCACTCGAGAGTTTGACCACGGTTTTGGTCCTCACGCTGAAGGACCCGACCTTGACGTTGCCGAAGGTGAAGTCGTCGTACGCCGCCCCGCCCTCGTCGAAGTGCGCCCTCACACGGGCGACTTCCACGAACACCTCGTACTTCCCAGTGAGAGTCGGGGCCGGGCCACGGTTGGGCATCATGGGCACGTTGATCCGTGTCGTGCCGGCGCCGGACGGTGCGGAGACCTGGGCGGAGGTGGCCCCCGGTCCGTTGCCATCGGTCTGTTCAACCCGCAGTTCCACCATGTTGCTGGTGAACTCGAGCCGATCAGCCGTCGTCGACCACGTCACGTCGACCGGGACGGTGGTCGATGTCGCATTGCTGAGAGTGACTGTCGACGGAATCCTGGCCGACACAGTGACTGTCGTGTCCAGCGACTTCGCGGTTTGCTGGTTGGTGCCTATCTGCCAGGTCGCAGCCGGCGTGGAACCGGCTGTGCCGGCCACCAGTACCAAGCCCGCAAGCACGCCGAGGAGGCGCGTGGGGGTGATTCTCATGAAGGTGTTGCTCCGAGTGTGTGCCCGAGCCCGGTAGGTCCGGGTGCACGGATGCTGCCATACCCCGGCCGGTGTGGAGGGGCGATTCGTTCACGAACGCCCCTCGTCTGAGCAACAGTTCGCTAGCCGAGCCGGGGGAGGCCCAGGATCCGCTCGGCGACGATGTTGCGCTGGATCTGGTTGGTGCCGGCGTAGATCGGGCCGCCGAGGGAGAACAGATAACCGTCTGACCAGAGCGAAGGTAGCTCCGCGTCCGGGCCGAGAAGGTCGAGCGCGGTCTCGTGGAGGTCCACATCGAGCTCGGACCAGAAGAGCTTGTTGACCGAACCTTCCGCGCCGACCGAGCCGCCGGCCTCGACCCGCGTCACGGTGTCCCAGGTGTAGAGGCGGTAGGCCTCGGCACGGATCCAGGCGTCGACAACCCGGTCGTTGGCATGGGGCTGCGGGGCGTCGGCGTGTAACGAGACCAGCCGCGCCGCCGCCGCCATGAACCGCCCGGGCGACCGCAGGGAGAGGCCTCGCTCGTTGCCCGCGGTCGACATCGCGACCTTCCAGCCGTCGCCGACGCCACCGAGCACGTCCTCATCGGGCACGAAGACGTCGTCGAAGAAGATCTCCGCGAATCCGGGGGTGCCGTCGATCTGGTCGATCGGGCGGACGGTGACGCCGTCGGCGGCGAGGTCGAAGAGGAAGTACGTCAGGCCTCGGTGTCTCTCGGCCACCGGATCCGAGCGGAAGAGGCCGAAGCCGCGGTCGGCGAAGGGCGCCCGGCTGCTCCAGGTCTTCTGCCCGTTGAGCCGCCAACCGCCCTCGACGCGCGTGGCGGTGGCTCGGAGCGAGGCCAGGTCGGAGCCCGCTTCGGGCTCGGACCATGCCTGCGCCCAGACGAGGGAGCCGTCGGTCATGTCGCGCAGGTAGCGCTCCTTCTGCGCCTCGGTCCCGTGGCCGAAGATGATCGGCGCGAGCAGCGAGATGCCGTTCTGGCTGATCCTGGTGGGTGCGCCGGCGAGGTAGTACTCCTCCTCGAAGATGACCCATTCGGTCAGCGACGCGTCTCGCCCGCCGTACGCCTCGGGCCAGGCGACCACGGACCAGCGGTCGGACGCCAGCGTGCGCTCCCACTCCCGGTGGGCCGCGGCGCCCTCGGCGGTGTCCATCGAGGGCAGCCGGCCGGGGTTGTTGGCCGCGAGCCAATCGCGTGCCTCGAGGCGGAACGCCTCCTCGGACTCGGTGAACTCCAGTGTGCTCATTGCACTCCTTGGTTGCTGTAACACGTCGTTCGTAGGTCTTTCCGGTCGTTCTAAAAGGCGAGTAGACCTACGAACGACGTGTTACACGGGGCGTTCCTCTGCCGAAGCAGGCTGATCTCGAGCGTCACGATTTCATCGACCTCGCGTTCATCCCCGCGAGCGAGTCCTGGCCGACCTCGGCGTTGTGGGCGTGGGCGGCGTGGTGGAGACCGAAGACCGAGTCCATCCCGGCGCGCATCCCCATCAGGTCCTCGGCCTGGTTGACCGCCTTCTTGGCCAGCGCCAGCCCCAGGCGCGGCATCTCGGCGATCCGCTCCGCGAGGGCGAGCGTCTCGGACTCGAGGTCGTCGCGGCGTACGACATGGTTGACCATTCCCCAGCGCTCGGCCTGCTCGGCGGAGAAGCGGCCTCCGGTGAAGAGCATCTCCTTGGCGGCGCGGGGGTTGGTAACCCATGGGTGGGCGAAGTACTCGACCCCGGGGATGCCCATCTTGACCACCGGGTCGGAGAAGAAGGCGTCGTCTGAGGCGACGATGAAGTCGCAGGACCAGGCCAGCATCAGTCCGCCGGCGATGCAGGCGCCCTGCACCATCGCGATCGTCGGCTTCGGCAGCTCGCGCCAGCGGCGGCACATGCCGAGGTAGACCTCGGACTCGCGCGCGAAGCGGGAGTCGACGCCCTCCTTGCCGACGTGGTCCCACCACATCACGGCCTTGCGCTCGAAGCTCTCGTCGACGTCGCGGCCGGGGGTGCCGATGTCGTGGCCGGCGCAGAAGTGCTTGCCGTTGCCGCCGAGGACGATCACTTTGATCTCGTCGTCATTGGTGGCGCGGGTGAACGCGGCATCGAGCGCGTAGGTCACCTTCGAGTTCTGGGCGTTGCGGAATTCCGGGCGGTTCAGCCGCACCACCGCGACGGGTCCGTGGGTCTCGTACGTCACGACACTGGTCTCGGTTGGAGTGGCGCTCATGCCGCAGACGCTACCAAACAAGTGCTTGGTTTGGTAGGTTGTCCGGCATGGACCTGACCTACTCCGCCCAGGACGAGGCGTTCCGTGCCGAGGTGCGCGAGTGGCTGGCCGACCACCTGGTCGGCGAGTGGGAGGCGCTGCGCGGCACCGGTGGGAACGGGCGCGACCACGAGTCGTACGAGGGGCGGCTGGCGTGGAACCGCTACCTGGCCGAGCACGGGTGGACCTGTCTGGGCTGGCCCGAGGAGCACGGCGGGCGTGGCTTGCCGCTGTTCCAGCAGGTGATCTTCCATGAGGAGTACGCCCGCGCGGACGCCCCGGTCCGGATCAACCACCTCGGCGAGGAGCTGCTCGGGCCCACGTTGATCGCCCACGGAACCGACGCCCAGAAGGAGCGGTTCCTGCCGAAGATCGTGGCCGTGGAGGAGCTGTGGTGCCAGGGCTATTCCGAGCCCGGCGCCGGGTCGGATCTCGCCGGGGTGCGGACCCGCGCCCGGCTGGACGGCGGCCAGTGGGTGGTGGACGGCCAGAAGGTGTGGACGTCGAACGCCCACCTCTCCGACTGGTGCTTCGTGGTCTGCCGAACGACGCCCGGCTCCGAGCGTCACCACGGGCTGTCCTACCTGCTGGTACCGATGAAGCAGCCCGGTGTCGAGGTGCGACCGATCGAGCAGCTGACCGGCACGTCCGAGTTCAACGAGGTCTTCTTCGACGGCGCCGTGACCGCGGCCGACCTGGTGGTCGGCGAGCCCGGCGACGGCTGGAAGGTCGCGATGGCGACCCTCGGGTTCGAGCGCGGGGTCTCCACGATCGGCCAGCAGGTCGGGTTCGCGCGGGAGCTGGAGACGGTCGAGGCGGCCGCCCGGGCGAACGGCACCATCGACGACCCCGACATCTCTTCGCGCCTCGCCCAGGCCCACGTCGGGCTGGAGGTGCTCCGGCTGCACGCGCTGCGGACGCTCTCCGCGTACGACTCCGGCTCCTCGGGCCCCGAGGCGAGCGTCTCCAAGCTGCTGTGGGCCCGCTGGCACCGCGACCTCGGCGACCTGGCGATGGACGTCGTCGGGCTCGCCGGGCTGACCACTGGCGCGGACTACGCGCTCGACCGGCTGCAGTCGCTCTACCTCTTCTCCCGCGCCGACACGATCTACGGCGGCTCGGACGAGATCCAACGCAACATCATCGCCGAGCGCGTCCTCGGCCTGCCACGAGAGGCCCGTGCATGAAGCCGGAACAGTCAGCCCCCGCGTACGTCCCCGGCCACTCGCTGCTGGAAGGACGCGTCGTCGTCGTGACCGCTGCTGCCGGTGCGGGGATCGGCGCGGCGGTGGTGCGCAAGGTGCTCGAGGAGGGGGCGAAGGCGGTCGTCGTCTCCGACACTCACGAGCGGCGGCTCAAGGAGTCGCGCGACGCGCTCGCCGAGGAGTTCGGGGAAGACCGGATCACCGCCGTGACCTGCGACGTCACGCACGAGGACCAGGTCCAGGCGCTGCTCGACGCGGCCGAGTCGTACGGCGGGGTCGATGTGATGATCAACAACGCCGGTCTCGGTGGCACTGCGTCGGTGCTCGAGATGACCGACGACCAGTGGTCCAAGGTCCTCGACATCACGTTGACCGGGACGTTCCGGTGCGTCCGCGCGGTCGGGCAGCGGTTCGTCGCGGCCGGCAAGCGCGGCGTGATCGTCAACAACGCCTCTGTGATCGGGTGGCGGGCGCAGGAGGGGCAGGCGCACTACGCCGCGGCGAAGGCCGGCGTGATGGCGCTGACCCGCTCGGCCGCCGCCGACCTCGCGCCGCACGGGATCCGGGTCAACGCGGTCTCGCCGTCCCTGGCGATGCATCCGTTCCTGGAGAAGGTGACATCGGCCGAGCTGCTCGTCGAGCTCAAGGGCCGCGAGGCCTTCGGCCGTGCCGCCGCGCCGTGGGAGATCGCCAACGTCATGGTCTTCCTCGCCTCGGACTACTCGTCCTACATGACCGGCGAGGTCCTCTCCGTCTCGAGCCAGCATGCGTAGCGGCACCCCGCTGGTCGAGCCGGGAGGCCGCCTGCGGCCGAGCGTGCCGAGGCCAACACAGTCCCATCGAGCGCCGAAGGGACCGTGTTGGTCTCGACACGACGTCGCTCGTACCTCACGACGTCGGCTCGACCGACGTGGGTCAAGGAGTAGGAACATTGTCTGAGGCATTCATCATCGATGCGGTTCGTACGCCTGTTGGGAAGCGCGGGGGAGCGCTGGCCGGCGTCCATCCGGCCGATCTCGGCGCCCATTCGCTCGCCGCGCTCGTCGACCGCGCCGGGATCGACCCGGGCGCCGTCGACGACGTGATCATGGGATGCTGCGACACCATCGGCGGGCAGGCCGGCGACATCGCACGGACGGCGTGGCTGGTGGCCGGGCTGCCCGACCACGTACCCGGCGTGACCATCGACCGGCAGTGCGGCTCCTCGCAGCAGGCGGTCCACTTCGCGGCTCAGGGGGTGATGTCCGGGACGCAGGACCTGGTCGTCGCGGGCGGACTGCAGAACATGTCGGCGATCCCGATCTCGGCGGCGATGCTGGTCGGCGCTCAATATGGCTACACGACGCCCTTCGCGGAGTCGCCGGGCTGGGTGAAGCGCTACGGCGACCAGGAGATCTCCCAGTTCCGCTCCGCCGAGATGATCGCGGAGAAGTGGGACATCTCGCGCGAGGACATGGAGGCCTACGCGCTCGTCTCTCATCAGCGGGCCAAGGCCGCGATCGCCGAGGGCCGGTTCGACCGGGAGATCGTGCCGGTGGGGGACTTCGCCGCCGACCAGTGCCCGCGCGAGACCTCGCTGGAGAAGATGGCCGGCCTCGACCCGCTTGCTCCGGGAGGCCGGATCACTGCGGCCGTCGCCTCGCAGATCTGCGATGCCTCCTCGGCGCTGCTGGTCGCCTCCGAGTCGGCCGTCCGCGACCACGGGCTCACCCCGCGGGCCCGCATCCACCACCTCTCCGTACGCGGCGACGACCCGGTCTGGATGCTCACCGGCCCGATCGAGGCCACCCGACACGCCCTGACCAAGACGGGCCTGTCGATCGACGACATCGACCTGTTCGAGTGCAACGAGGCCTTCGCGAGCGTCGTCCTGGCGTGGATGAAGGAGCTCGACGTCCCGCATTCGAAGGTGAACGTGAACGGCGGCGGCATCGCCCTCGGTCACCCCATCGGAGCCACCGGTGCCCGGCTGATGACGTCACTCCTCAACGAGCTCGAGCGCACCGGCGGACGCTACGGCCTGCAGACGATGTGCGAAGGCGGCGGCCAGGCCAACGTCACCATCATCGAGCGGCTCTGATGTCGCGGTTGTGAAGCTGAGAGTGGCCTATAGACCACTCTCAACTTCACAACCCCGGGCCGGCTGGGTCAGGCCGGCTGCAGCTTCAGCGTTCGGCGTTCGGCGGCGGGGGAGCCGGGGGTGGGGAACCAGCGGTGGATGACTGCGGCCTGGCCGGCGGTCCACAGGCCGCTGATGACCCAGTAGACCAACAGGGCGAGGGGGACGCTGCTGCCGGCGAGGAGCATGCCGCCGGCGGAGATGACGGGCATGAGCTCCTGCATTCGCACCATCGACTCGGGCATGTCCGCGCGCACCATGTTGGGCAGCACCCACAGCCGCTGGCTCAGGTAGCTGACGGCGGCAGCGGTCGCGGCGAGACCGAGGGTGATCACCAGGTGGGTCGTGTCGCCGGAGAGGTAACCGCGACCGGTGAGCTCCGTGCCGAGGAAGGTCGCCGACCCGAGCGAGGCGACCAGCGAGTCGGTCATCGCACCGACCGCGTTGTTCCGGCTGACGTCGGAGAGCAGGTGGTAGAGCGCCAGGAAGATCGGCAGCTGGGCGAAGGCGGCGAGCATGGCGAAGCGGGGTACGCCGTGCTCGTCGTTGATCTTGCGCCGCTCCGTCATCATCGCCACCACATCGGCCTGGCTTGGGCTGCTGGACGAGTTCTTCTTGGCGTACTTCTTGGTCAATGCCTGGAGCTGCGGCCGTGCCCGGGCGGCGGCGTGGGAGTGGCGTACGCCGCGGATCGTGAGCGGTAGGAGGGCGAGCCTGACCAGCACCACGACGGCGGCGATGGCCAGCAGCCAGCTGGCGTTGTCCCCGGCGAAGGTGAGGACGTGGTGGGCGCCGGCGAGGACGGCCGCGAGGGCATGCGACAGCGGGGCGAGAACGGACATGGGTGTGCTCCTGAGGTGAGTGGGTAGGCCTGACGGGCTCGCCGGTGGGCGAGCGGTCAGAACTGCTCAGGAGCGCGCGGGCGGCGCGGGGAGCACACCGGGTCGGTGACCCGGGCAGCCAGATGATGAGGTCCGTCGGAGACGTCCCGACGGACCGTCGAACGTGCCCTGACCAGGGCGAACGAGCCGGCGTTGTGGAGCGATCCCACCGCCAGCGCCGCAAGCGCGGTCGAGACCGCGATGGTCAGCAGCGCGTGCTCGAGGTCGACGCTCATCAGCGCCGGGAGCATCAGCGTGAAAAGTGCGACCAGCGCTACGCGTACGCGGCTCGTCTCGTCCTTCACGACGTCCACTGTACCGATCAGGCCAACCGCAGCCTCAGCTCAGGTCGCGCCGCATCAGGATCCGGGGGTGACCCGCTAGGACCGAGGTGGTGTCGGCGGCCCAGGTGAAGCCCGCGGCCTCGAAGTTCTTGCGGATCCCGGCGTAGGCCATCGTCAGGTCGACCTTGGCGCCCTGGTTGTCGAGCGGGTAGGCCTCGATGACCGGAGCGCCGCGGTCGCGCGCGAAGTCGACTGCACCTTCGATGAGCGCGTGCGAGATGCCCTTGCCGCGGTGGCCCGGCCGGACCCGGATGCACCACACCGACCAGACCGGCAGGTCGTCGACGTGGGGGATCTTCCGGTTGCGGGCGAAGGTGGTGTCCGCGCGTGGGGCGACGGCGGCCCAGCCGACCGGCTCCTCGCCGTCATAGGCGAGTACGCCCAGGGGACCGTCGGTGAGCAGGTTGCGGACGAACTCACCGCGCTCCTGGCCGCGCATCTTGTTGTTGACCGTCGACGGGATCCGGTAGCTCAGGCACCAGCACACGCTGGCGTCGACCCGCTTGGGGCCGACGAGGGTGCGTACGTCGTCGAACACCGCCGCGGGGCGAACCTCGATCACCATGGGCGCAAGAATGCGGCTCAGGCCCGGGCCGCGTCCAGCCTTTTTAGGCTGTCGGCGGCCTGGGTGACGACGCGGTCGACCAGCTCCTCGCAGGTCGGGAGGTCGTCGAGGAGGCCGACGACCTGGCCGCTGGAGAGCATTCCGGCGTTGGTGTCCCCCTCGACGAGGCCAGCACGGAGGAGCATCGGGGTGTTGGCGGCGAGGACAACCTCGGCCCACGTCCGGTCGCCACCGTGGACCATCGCGCGACCGTCCTTGAAGAGCGTCGACCACTTCGAACCGGACATCTCCTTGAACTGGAGGGTGCGCTTGAGGGTCCGCAGCAGCTTCGCGGTCGCGCCCTCCTTGTCCAGGATGTCGAGGAACTCGGTACGGAGCAGGCGGTGCGGCATCCCATCGGCCTTCGTGGTCACGACGGTTCCATCGAGACCGAAACTCAGGTAGCGCCGTCGCACGTCCTCCGGGACGGCCGAGTCCGCGGTGAGCAGGAAGCGCGTGCCCATGCCGATACCGGCGGCGCCATAGGCCATGGCCGCGGCGAGTCCGCGGCCGTCGAAGAAGCCGCCCGCGGCGACGACGGGGATGTCGACGGCGTCCAGGACGCTCGGGAGGAGCAGGGTGGTCGGGACCGCGCCGGTGTGGCCGCCGCCCTCGCCGCCCTGGATCATCACCATGTCGGCGCCCCAGCCCGCGACCTTCTTGGCGTGCTTGGCCGCGCCGATCGAGGGCATCACGACGATGTCGTGCTCCTTGAGCGTGCTGATCAGCTCGGGTTTGGGTGCCAACGCGAAGCTGGCGACCTTGACGTCGTGGTCGATGAGCAGCCGGCAGCGATCCGGGGCGTCCGAGGCGTCGGCACGGAGGTTGACCCCGAACGGCCTGTCGGTGCGGCCCTTGACCTCGACGATCGCCTTCTCGAGCTCGTCGAGGGTCATGGTGGCCGAGGCCAGGATGCCGAGCGCGCCGGCGTTGGCGGTGGCGGAGACGAGGCGCGGGCCGGCGACCCAGCCCATGCCGGTCTGGACGATCGGGTGGTCGACCCCGGTGAGGTCGGTCAGCGGCGTACGAAATGTCGGGACGGTGCTCATGACGCCCTCTCCCGCCGACTCGGCGCCAGTGTCCCAAGATCCGGCGCCGACTCGGCGCGTCTGTCCCAAGATCTGACGCCGACCCGGCGCGAATGTCCCGCGATATCGGCGTGAGTCGGCGCGACTGCCCCTAGCGCGTGGGGCAGCCCAGCGGGCCCCGGGCCGCGTGCCGCAGTCACGCCGGACGCTTCTTGAGTCATAGCTATCTGAACCCCCACAACTAAACCTTCCCCACAACAACGC